>JAIMAW010000019.1 GCA_023511755.1 Candidatus Pacearchaeota archaeon
TAGTTGATATATGTAAAGCAGGGTTCTTAGAGGGGACTTTGGTTATTCCTGAGTTCGTCCTAAAGGAACTGAGACACATAGCCGATTCACATGAACCGGAGAAAAGGGCTAGAGGCAGAAAAGGTCTTGATGTATTAAATGTAATGCAGAAAGAATTAAATATCAAAGTTGAGACTTATAAAGGTTAAAGATTCCAAGTTGCTATCGCCACAGCGACGAGAGTTTCTTGCCAAAGAGATTAAAAAAATTGTAACTGCAAGCCTCGTATTGAAAATCTCGGCTTCCGAGATCGATGAATTTCTTGCCCAAAAAATCAATTTGAATAAAGTAGAAGCGATAAAATCGGCAGAAATAATAAATATTTTAACCACGAATATTTCAAAAGCACAAGTCATTATTGATTGTCCTTCGAATAACATTACAGCATGGCAAAATTATGTTATTGCCCATATCTCTAACAAGGATAAGGTCATTATTAAATGTGAGCACAAAGCTGATGTTAATCATCCTGTTGTAAGCGCAGCCTCGATTCTTGCAAAAGTCGCGCGAGATGGGGAAATGGACAGAATAAAAAAACACTATGGCATTGAATGCGGCTCGGGCTATCCTAGCGATCCTTTGTGCATTAAGTTCCTCAAGACGCCAAAAGCTAAAGAGCTTGCTAAACTTGGCTTAATAAGAAAATCTTGGCAGACCTGGAGTCGAGATAACAAAAAACAAGGGCAAAAGAAGCTTCTAGAATTCCAATAATTTCTTCTGGCTTTTTCCTAGCAATTCATCTTTCTTTATTCCAAATATCTCAAAGATGTTTTCTACAGCAGGAACAATCTGGTGTTCGAGATAATAATTAATATCGTACTCGCCTTTTTCTTCTGGAAGCTTGACTTTCTCCCTAACTAATTTTTTCGTCTCGCGGGTTTCAGCTACAAAATACTGGACAAGCATTCCCACATCTACTGGCAGGCCCATTTCTTCCATTTTCTTGGCGGCTATTACATGTGGCGTTATTGCTTTATATTCTGAAATTGGTTTCTTGAGTTGGGTTCTAATTACAATGTCTTCCTTTCCGACTTTCCTTGCCTTGAGCTCCTGAATTATCTTTTTAGTATAGCTAAGCGCAGATTTTTCATTACCCTCTTTCAAAATGCGCAATAGAACTTCATTCTGTAGCTCGCGCGCTAAATTACACCAATCACGCCTTACAGTTTCGAAGCCCCTTATCTTTAACTTGCCGTCTTCGGTTATTAGGGCATATTTTTTCTTTGCCCCGAACTCGCCAGTGCGTTTTGTAACCCAAATGCCCCTAGCATAAAAATCCTCGAGCTCTAGTTCCATAATGCCAGGTAATTCGGAGTTGAGTTTTTTGAGGAAAGATAGAACTTCTTGTTTGTTTTTATTGCCCCTGAGAAAGGCTATAGAATCTGTGTCAGAATAAATTACTTGATAGCCCGCTGCCTTTATCTTGTCTATCGTAGCAAGGATCGATTTTCTTGCCAACGACGCTGTTGCAGCCGCAGCTTCCCTGCAATAATAGCGCGCCCCGAAAAAGCCTTGATAGCCATAGCAAGCATTAGCAAGCAGCTTGTAGGCATTACTTCGGGCTCTTTTAACTGGCGAAGGATCTTGTTTATATTCTGCCTTGTATTTCTTTCTTTTTTCTATCATATCCTCCAACATCATTGGAAAGAAGCCGGGTTGTTTTGTAAAGTAAACCTTGCCCTCGGATAGTTCTGCTTCATTAGCCTCTTTTCCTGTTTTCTTGTAACCTAGAAAGGTGGACCTAGATAGGTTATATGTTACAATAACAGAAGAATACATGCTTGTAAAATCAAACATCACAACATTTTCATATAAGCCAGGAATTGGCTGCAAAACAAAGGCGCCTTCATAACGACCCCTTCTTCTTCGTTCCTCAATTTCGTCATGCAATGGCCGTTTTTCCGCGATTTCGTTATATTCTTTAAGATGATGTATAATATAACTTTCTACTAACTGGGACATGCCGTCTCTTGTCAGTTCGAATAACGGCTCTTGTATGATATTACAAAGTTCGAGCATGTCTGGCCAAAATTTTTCTGCGAGTTTATATGTTAATACAGAATCTTGTAAATTGTACTCAAAATAATTAAGCCATTCTTGTTCCTTGAGCCTAGTTGAATGCTTGTGTTCGAAATCTTTCTTGCCCTCGCCAAGAAACTCTCTTGCCACCTCATTCAAACCCAATGTCTCGGATTGCATGTATTGCGAGTAGACGGTTTCAATAAATCTGAGCAGATCGACATGGGCTATTCCTGAGATTCTAGCAGAGGTGATGCGGCCTCTTGCAAAAGTTGGCTGCGAGCCGTCTAAGCCTAAGGAAAGCTTGACTTTTAATTTCTCGGCTCTTGCTCTCAGATAAGGCAAATCAAACCCATCTGAGAAATATCCAACCAACATATCAGCATTTTGTTTCTTAACATATTTAACAAATCTTTCAATCATGTCTGCTTCATCCTTGCACACTTCAACAAAATCTGGAGTTTTAGGAATTCGTGTCCATGTCAAAACTTTTTTGAAATTCTTACTGACAAGAGAAATCATCAAGATTTCGCCCTTGCCAATTTCGAATTCATCCGCTTCAATATCAAAAGCAAGAATCTTTGGTTCAAATATTATGGAATCTGCCTTTTCTATATGCTCTACTTTTATACAAACATCACAATCCAAAGATTCTGCTATACCCCCATAATCTCTTTCTAAAATTTCCCCTGAAATTTTGTGCCAAGTTAACGGAACCAGCTTTTTGTCAATAATGTACTTCGTTATTAGGCTTAAGTCATACTCCCTACGAGCTTCGATTTCTGGGAAATCAATTTTGTCGGCTATAGCATGAGCATCCTTGTAATTTGTTATGAAAATCTTGAGGGCCTTGACATCCCTGCCCAAAAACTTCTTATCATGCAATTCTGTTTTTTCAACAATTGTTGTTCTTCCGACCTGCTCTATTTTTATTTTTCCTATTTTTTGTTGTAACTCTCTTATTTTTCTCTCGCTCGTATCCTGCTTAAAGATAGCCCAGAAATATGGCTCGTAACTATCTACAATACAAACCCGCTTGCCTTTATCATCCCGCCCTATAATTTTTACATAATTTCGACCCTGCCAGTCAAAGTAATCATAGTCTATGGGCATAAAAGATATCTCCTTTTTCATGAGCTTGTTAAGAAAGTAAATTATTTAAGTTTTCCCTACCTTAGTTTTCCATGGGGTTGCAGATTGGCGAGCTTGTACCAAAAAAAGAGATAAAGCTAGAGGATTTGAAAGGAAAGATTATTGCCGTGGATGCTTTCAATGCCCTATATCAGTTTCTTGCAAATATAAGACAGCCTGATGGCACTCCATTGATGGACAGCAAAAAGCGAATTACTTCACATTTGAGTGGGTTGTTTTATAGGACTACAAACTTGATGACAAAGGGGCTTAGGCTCGTGTATGTTTTTGACGGCAAGCCTCATGAACTGAAAGCCGGAACTGTTTCAGAAAGAATCGCTAGAAAGGAAGAAGCTAGGACAAAATACGAAGAGGCTAGGGCAAGAGGCGAGGTGGAAGAAATGTTCAAGTATTCAAGACAAGCTTTGCGCTTGAGTGAAGAAATGGTAGAAGAAAGCAAAGAATTGTTGAAAGCCTTGGGCTTGAGTGTTGTACAGGCGCCTAGCGAAGGCGAGGCCCAGTGTTCTTTTATGGCCAAAAAACACGAGGCTTATTGCGTTGCTTCGCAAGATTATGATTCCTTGGCTTTTGGTGCCCCGAGGCTCGTACAAAATTTAACCCTGGCCAGAAAAAGAAGGCTGGCTTCTGGCGCCTACATGCCTGTAATGCCGGAGCTAATTGAGCTTGAGCATGTTTTGAACTCGCTACAAATAAATCAAGAGCAATTGATTTGCCTTGCGATTCTTGTTGGAACCGATTTTAATCCTGGCGGCATCAAGGGGATTGGACCGAAGCGTGCACTACAGCTTGTGCAACAATACAAGTCGCCTGTTTTGTTATTTAGCGCTTTAGACAGACTTGTTAAAGAAGGCAAGGTGCCAGCGCCCGAGTTTGACTGGCGCGAGATCTTCGAATTATTCAAGAAACCAAATATCACGACAGATTACAAAATAGAGTTCAAGAAAGTAGATGAGGGCGCTGTAAAAAAGCTTTTGTGCAAGGAGCATGATTTTTCTGAAGAACGTGTTGATTCGGCCTTGGAAAAAATTTACGAAAGTAAAGAAAAAGCAAGTCAGAAAGGCCTGGGTGATTTTTAATATTAAGTATAATCCCCCTATTTTTGCTACAAACTATATTAGACGTCTTTGTAAACTTAAAATTAACATAAGCAATCCCATTACTGCAGCAGCTCCGAGATATATCACCGGATTTGTGGGCAATGCTTCCAAGAATGCAAAAGTAAACCCAAGATTGACTAAAATGCCTGCGATGCTTACAACTAAAGTGATTACTCCTAGAATAAACATATAGGTTTTCAAAGCCATTTTATTTGCCTCTTTTTGATTTGATATTAACTAATTTAAATAAGGGTTATTTATAAATTTATCGGATTTATTTCAATTTGGTTAATCTGAGTTGGATTTTTTGTTTCTTTGCCATGTTCTCTATAATTTTCATGGCCTTGTAATAATTGTGGCACTTGTGACCCTCAGGAGTATCCCTCGGAGGAATGCCCGGTCTTAAGTTCTCTCTTTTTGCTCTTGCCTGATAATTATTCCATTCCTGTTCGTATAGCTCTCTGTAATAATCCCATTTTTGTTGTAACTCAGCGGCCGTGCGTTCTTTTCTCTCCATCTCTTCTTTCTGCTTTGGCGGCGGCAAGGCTTCCATAACATCGACGCGACAAGAAGCCGTCGCAACTTGTCCTTGTTTGTTTCTTGCGATTGCTGTGAATGTTGTAGTTTTGTCTAGATGGACTATTTTTTTAGAGCCGACTCGGTCCACTCGACCTATTTTTGGTTCGATTTCAACCCAATCCGCATTCTTAGATGTCCATCTAAGCACAAAAGGGGTTACTCTGCTCACCCTGTTCGGGGATGCTTCAATTGTGACACTTATCGGCTCAAGAGGCCTGGGTTGCGTTGGCGGCGGCCCTTTTGCCCCCCCGAACACTGCGATAAGATGGTGGTTGTCATCCATGATTACATCGACTGTAGGATCGCCTGTTGCGCCAGCGCCATGGCCATCAAGGAGCCATCTCTCGAATCGGCTACCTTTTTTGGCAATGGCTTTTACACGAACTTTCTGATTAAGGTTGTAAAGATGATCTTTAGGAGCAGGATTTGTGGTTCCATTTCCATGGACACTTATCCTTAAAACTCGTTTTTCACGAGGCGGTTTTACTGTTGGCTGCCATTGGCCACCACCGCCACCTTTCAGTTTCTTCAGAAGCCATATCAGGAACATGAGTATCGCTACTATTAAGATCGCTATCGAGATGGCATCAAGCACGACGCAGAAGACATGCGGCAGGATATAAGGGCATAACTCATTCCTTGCCCATAAAAGCCAGACGAGGGCGATGCCAAGCAAAATTATCCAAAATGAAGAGCCTCTTCTTTTGAACTGGAACCATAAAATTGCTATAAGGAGTGCGATGGCAAGAGCAATGACCCACCAACCAACCTTGGGGATTATCGGACCGAACATGGACAGCACGCCGAGAGCGCCCATTACACCTAAAACGAAGGAGATGACAAACGCTGCGCCTGGGCTGCTGCGGAAGACTTGCTGCATGACAAACCAGCAGACTGCGAAAATCAATAGAAACACCAGGGCTACATTGACCCACTCATTCTGCGCCAGCTCTGCAAGAGAGAGGTCACCGTAACTATAATCATAGCCATCATAAGCAAGAGCAAAATTTGTGAGAAAGATAAAGGCAAATAAAGAGGATAGTATAAAAGGTAGTATAAAAAGCAATGTCCATGCTGTCCCTCTTTTCATCTAAGTATAGGCCAGGAGTTGTTTAAAAATTTATTGATTTTTCAGGGCTTATGGCTTTAGTTCAAGAATAAGCTTCTCGTCCTCGAGCCTGTAGTGCTTTATCGGCAGCGCCAGAGGAATCAGCTTGAAATAAGCCTTGTCTTTCGCAAAAGCCTTTATTTCTATACTATTCTCTAGCTTGTTGATATAAACATCCTTCTCATCCTTTACTCCGGGCAATGCAATCTCGTAGATAATCTTGTCTGTAAGCCTTCTGACGCTAGTCTCGGGCTCTTGTCTAGGCAACTTGGCGAGCTTCTTTGCCTCTTCCTTTGTCAGTTTTTTCGAGGGTTTCAGGGATTTTTCCTCCTGCCTCTCTAGTCCCCCAAAGTCATGGGGCACCCCGGTCATATTAATCTGGATGGAAAACCCATGGCCCCCCGGGAAGCTTAGCTCTTTTATCTTCCCTATTCTCTGGCCGTCTTGTATGATTTCCCTCGTCGTTTCCTTCGCCCCTTTCTGCGCTCTTGCCCTCGCCATTTCTTGGTCCAGCTCCCTGAATTGCTTTTCTATATCGCGACTAATCTTTCTGACGAAAATCTTGAATGGGAAACTGGCGATGAACGGCATCCCGAAGCTTTCGCTCAGCTCTTTGGTTAATCTGTCTAGCTCTTTGTCGAGCTGTCTCCTTTGCTCCTTGGCCATCTTCTCTTCTCTAACAGCTTCTTTTAAGGGATAGCCGCAGTAGGGGCAATATAAATAACTAGAATCAATCTTCTTGCCGCATTTGCATCTAATTTTTTTTCTGAACATAGTGATATTTATACCCTCTCTCTTTTAAATTTTTGTAAGAGCTCGAGAAGTAGGGGGCCATGGTTAATGTTACTACTATAATAGGATAACAAACCGAAAGATTTATAAAGGCAAATTGCCTTAAGAAATTGTGGTAAAATGACAGGTCATTCAAAAAGTTATAATGAGAACAGAGGGTTTATGGGGGTCTTTCCTGGAGAGTCTCAGGAAGATAAGAGAGGCATTGAAAATTTAGAGAACTACTTGACAAATGGCTTGTCAGAATCCGAAGAGAAATACCTAAAAATTAGAAAAATAAATCAAGATAAAAAGGTAAAATAAAATGACAAAAGAAAAAGAAACAAGCGAGAAGCCAAAGAAGTATTTCGACCAGTGGAAGAAATACGCTTTTGGTATGTACTCCCTGCCTTTGCTAACCCAAAAAGACATGGGGGGTCTCGAGGGACAAGCTGCGAGATACTTGCATATCAAGGAAAGCCGTGGCAGCGAAGCATTTGCTATAGAAATGGCAGAGAACCCAAAGAAAACTTTAGTGGATATAATTAAGGAAGACTCTGAGCAATACCAAAAGTTCTTTTCTGAATTGACTGTCGAAGAAGCCTTACAACACATGTGCGCCGAGACAGGCTACAATTATAGATTTGGTCCTGAACTATTAAAGTTTAAGGGCAAAAAGATCAGCGAACTTGAAGAGAGCGCCAGAAAATACGATGAAGCTACGAAGGCTTATGTAGAGGCAAAGACACCTGAGGAAGCTGCAAAAGCCAAGACTGAACAGATTAAGTATGAAAAAGCAAGCCAGGTGTTCGAAACAATAAATCTCTATGACCTTATGAAGCTAAGAACCTATGTGCTGCCAGCAATTACGCGAGAGGCTGTAAAAATAGACCAAATCAAGAACTATGGCTTGAAAGAACCGAGGGAGAAAAAAGCTGCTTAATCTTTCATTTTTGCTTTATCTTTTTTCTTCCTCTATTCATTTTTGTTATACTTGTTTTAGTC
>JAIMAW010000020.1 GCA_023511755.1 Candidatus Pacearchaeota archaeon
GCATACAAATGCACAAGCATTTAAAACGTGGCAAGTCCAGCCATTCGTTAAAGAGTTTATTGATTTTGAGATAACCAAGAACAATCAACAAAAATTCTAATTTTTTGAAAATTTTTGATAAGTTCTAATTCTTAAAAAAAAGAAAAAAGAAAAGAATAAAGAAAGTAAGTTCCTTTCTTGAGGGTAAGTTTATTTCTTGTGCAGGGTTATGTCAATTGTGGAAACATTGACTCTTTTGCCTTCTTTGTTCTCAAATTCTTCACTGTCTATTTTTATGCTTCTCACTTCAACCCCATGTTCTTTCAAGAATCTCTTTGTTGCAACTTCTGCAACATCTACAGCTCTTGCGATAAACTTGCCTCTCGCCTTTATAACTACTTCTCTCGCTCCTTTTGTAGTAAACTGCATAACTACACCCGTTACATAGTTCATAAAAGGTTTCCCCCCTATGAAAACAATGTTCTCTTCTGTCTTTTCTTTTTCTGCCATTTTTACCTCCGTTATTTTTGTTTTATGGTTGTTTCTAAGCTGAAGCTTAGTATGATTTATTTTTTCTTTTTTCTGTTTCCTGTTTCTTTATTCTGGTGATGTAGCCAGCAATGCTATTCCTTGTCCTTTTGTCTGTTTCAAGTACCTTACTCAAAAGTCGTTTATTCTTCTCAAAATCAGCCGTAAATAACTCCGGATTTTCTTCTAAGAGTTTTCTTGTCGTCCTTTTGATTGCTAATGATTTCACTCGGCCCATTTGATAACTAACCGGGATCTTTAAAGATATTTAGCATTTATATGTTTATTGGTGTTACGGAATTAAGCGCCCCCCTATGCCTTGCCCTTATATCTACCACGGTGTTCCACCTTTTTAAGCCTTTCTATGACTTTTCTAGCGTTTTTTGATATTTTGTAGCCTTCTATTACTGCCCCAAAATATTCATGCCCGTGCTTGAAATGCTTTGCCTCAAGCGCCTCGCGTAACAAATGCAGGTCAACGGCCTTGTCTTCCGCCCTGGCGCTATGGAAACCAAGGCCGAAATCAATAAAATACACTTGCTCTTGCTTCAAAATCATGTTGCTCGTGGTCAGGTCTCCATGAATTATGTCGAAATCATGTAACTTCGCTACGTTTGCTCCGATTTTCTTACATATAGTTAAGGCTTTAGTCAAAGGGAACTCATCAAGCCATTGGCTGAGCACCTTACCGTCGACAAATTCCATCTCAATCTCTGTTTCTGGTTCGATTCTTTCCCTTGGCATACCATCGATAGCCCTGATTCTGGGTACCGAAATTATGCCAGAAGCTTTCTCCAGAAGCCTTGCCTCCCTTCTGGTTCGCGAGGCCCGCAATAGCACGTCAAGAGCATTATGTCTATAGCCTTTTTTGATTCTCCTTTTCTTCAGTATTTCACCAGACCTAATTAATAATGCCTCAGCCCCCCAACCTATAATCTCTTCCTTTGTCATTTTTTAGAATCAGTAACTCTTTGCGATATAAACTACGTGTTTTGCCGGCCTTCCACAAAAGATACACTTTCCCGAGGCCTTCTCAAACTTGTCATGTCTTACCCCCCGTACGCTGGCGAGCAGCTGCTTTTCTACAACCTCGGCACATTTCTCTCCCTCTTTGCTAATTGAACAGAAATCGCATCTTGCAATTTTCTTTCCTTGTAAAGCCCTCTCTAGTTCCTCCTTGCTCTTGCAATCAATAATCCTTGTCTTGAACCAAATATCAGCTTTTTTTCTTAGTCTTTCATCAAATGCCTCTCCCTCTTTTTTAATCTCCTCAGCTATTTTTTTTTCATGGATAGTCGCTCTTTTCTTAACATCGCGTAGAAATAGGGTTAACTTACCTGTCTTGACTTCCTTTTCCCCAATCTCGATTCTGAAAGGAACGCCCTTCATCTCCCAAAAGAAAAATTTTTCGCCAGGCCTTTTTTCGCTGTCATCTATCTTTACCCTTATATCCTTCTCGATAAGATCCTTTTTTATCTTTTCTGCTTTTTTCATAATGCCCTTCTTATTCTTGGTAGTATAAATCGGAACAATTAGCACTTGGATGGGGGCTACATTGTAAGGCAATACCAGCCCATTGTCATCTCCATGTATCGAAATTACTGAAGCGAGAATTCTTGAAACAGCCGGGCCATAGCAAGTTTGCCATACATACCTTTCCTTGCCATCCTTGTCCGTGAATTTAATATTAAAAACTTTTGCGAATCCCTGGCCCAAGAAATGAGTGCTTGGTTGCTGGATCACTTTGCCATCAGGCATTAGCGAGTCAGAGCCAATCGTATAAACAGCCCCAGGAAATTTGTCCCATTCTGGTCTTCGTAAGGCTAGGAAAGGAACGCCCAATTTTTTGTGCATTACCTTTTCCGTAACCCGAATATCTTCTAGAACTTGTTTTTCAGCCTCCTCCTCGGTTGCAAAACAATCATGTCCCTCTATCCAATAGAACTCACGACTCCTGATAAAAGGTCTTGTGGCCTTCGTCTCATAACGCCAAACTTGGGCCCTCTGATACATCTTGAAAGGCAGATCAGTATAGCCCTGTATCCATAAAGCATACATCTGATACATCGCTGTCTCGCTAGTAGGCCTAAGAGCCATTCTTTCGTCAAGTTTTGTATCTGCACCATGAGTCACCCAGAATACCTGCGGCGAGAATCCTTTAATGTGTTCTCCCTCGAGTTTAAAATTTCTTTCAGGAATAACTGAGGGGAACCATGCCGGCTCATGTCCCGTGCTCTGAAGTTCCTCCTCTAACAAGTCATAAACTTTCTCCATACATCTAACTGCCCATGGCATGAATACTACAAAACCCTTCACATTATATCTTATGTCAGCAAGCTCAGCTTTTTTGATTATCTCAGAGAACCATTCGCTGAAATTCTCCTCTTTCTTAATATTGAAGGTAATTTTCTTCTCTTTGCCACTACTCTCTTTTACCATGGTAATTCAAGGCATGGGATATTTTTAAAGGTTTTTAGAGAAACCTTTAAATAAATTAATTGTGACTTTATCTTATGAGTATACTTGAAAAAGAGGACGAAAGGAGAAATATCTTGGATATTTTGAAAAACACGAGAAAAGCCCTAAAGACAGACGATGTCCTTCTACTTAGAGAGATGTCCAACAAGACAATTCATAGCGCATCGATGTATAAAGATCCTGATTCGATCGCCATAGCCGTAACGGTCTACGCACTTAGCAAAGTAATCGAGCGCAAAGATTATAGGGAGAGGGAAGGATGGCTTCCTTTCTTCAACAAGATATCTAAGGATATAGAACGGGCCATTTTACACCTCGAGAAGGACCAGGTAAAGGAATTCAGGCTGGCCATGCGAGATATAAGACATGCGGCTACACAGCTCTCAGGACATCTCAAAATTTATGTAAGGGACATTTTCAGGAAAGCCCAGGTAAACAAGGCATCGAGACTTTACGAACACGGCATTTCAATGTCAGAAACAGCAGAGCTTTTGGGCATTACAGAATGGGAACTTGCAGAATATGTCGGAACTACTGGAATAGCTGATGTGGACCTAGGGTATACAGTGCCAATAAAAGATAGGATAAATTTTGCAAAGAAACTGTTTGAGCACTAGAATACAAAAGAGACAAAAAATAAAAAAATGAAAGCGCTAATATTTGACTCATCTTCGATAGTGAGTCTTACCCTCAATGATCTGTTGTATCTTCTGAAGCCACTCAAAAAACTTTTTGGCGGAGAATTTTATATAACAGAGGCAGTAAAATACGAAATTATTGACCGTTCACTCGATATCAAGAGGTTCGAGCTGGAGGCCCTGATGATCAAGGCATTAATAGAGGAAGGGGTTCTGAAAGTATTCAAAACAGAATTTCTCAAAGGAGAAACAAAGAAATTGTTGAACATAGCCAACAACACGTTCAAGGTTGACGGCGAGGGGATAAGGATAATCCATGAAGGCGAGGCATCCTGTCTCGCACTTTATAACTACTTACCAACCGGCAAAAAAGCTATTGTAATAGATGAAAGAACAACTAGAATGTTATGTGAGAAGCCAGAAAATTTACACAAGTTATTCGAGAGAAAATTACACCGGCCCATACAGGCAAATACAGTTAACTACAGTTTTTTCAATAGGTTCAAGATAATCCGCTCAGCAGAGCTCTCTTATGTTGCCTACAAGCATGGTATGATAAAACTTCCTGCAAAACCAGGTCAAGCCATAGAAGCAGTTCTCTATGCCTTGAAATACAAAGGTTGTGCGATATCGCGCGAAGAGATAAGCGTGGCGAAAGTCCTTTGAAAAGAAAATAACGGGAATAGAGAGAATGGAACAGAAGGAAGCGCTGTATTATGAAAAACTTAGAGAGAAGATTGTCAGGTGCAAGCTCTGCCCAAGGTTCTGCACTATCAAGCCGAAAGAGAGGGGCAATTGTGGCGTGCGCGAAAATATCGACGGCAAACTTTACTCTCTTGTTTATGGCAGGCCTTGTTCAATAGCCCTTGACCCAATAGAGAAAAAACCATTTTTTCATTTCCTTCCCGGGCAACAAGCTTTAAGCGTTGCGACAGCGGGTTGCAATCTGCACTGCCTTTATTGCCAGAACTGGGAGATATCGCAATGCAGGCCTGAAAAAACCGCTTCTTTTAGCATGTCTCCAGAAAGAGTCGTCGAGGAAGCTACGGCCCGGGGGGTTAAGATAATGAGTTATACTTACACTGAGCCCACAATTTTTTATGAGTTCATGTTTGATATGGCAAAAATGGCAAGAAAACTAGACTTGAAGAACACGAGCGTGACAAACGGCTTCATAAACCCAGAGCCACTTGCCGAATTATGCAAATTTCTCGATGCGAGCAATGTTGATTTCAAGGGCAGCGATGAATTCTACAGAAAACTTTCAGGGGCTTGGCGCAAGCCAGTAGAGGAAGCTCTTAAAATTATGCAAGAGAAAAAAATATGGATTGAGCTCACGACTTTGATAATACCGGGATACAATGACAAGAAGGGGGATATTAGAGAGATTATCATATGGGTGAAAAACAATCTTGGCGTGGACGTGCCCTTACATTTTTCAGCATTCTACCCCTCATATAAAATGTTCAGCGTACCGCCGACAAGACCGGAGATAGTTATTAAGGCAAGAGAGATGGCCATGGAGGAAGGACTTAATTATGTCTACACTGGCAATTTCCCTGACAAAGAGGGTTCGACCACTTTCTGCCCGAAATGTAAGAAGCCAGTGATAATAAGACAAGGCTTTACCGTCGAGAAAAACAAGCTTAGGCAAGGGAAATGTCCAGAATGCAACGAGAAAATAGCGGGCGTCTGGAAATGAATTCTGCCCTTTGTTAAAATTTTAATGTAACTTTAAAATAGTAAAACTTATATATACTATTTTCTTTGCCATTTATGATTATGTTCCTAGAGCCAGACAAAATTACCAGTTATTAAAGGAACAAATTAGAAATTTTGGCAGAAGGCCATAGTGAGTTAAAAAGTCTTAATAAAATGACAGATACGGATGAAGTAAAAAACATAGAAGAATACCTAATATCAGAGGAAAGAAATATTCCAAAAACATACGAACAGTTAAAAGAGGAATATATAAAAATTTTGACTGAGTATGGGCTAAAAGTAAAAGAAAACGAACAATTAAAAAGAAGAATAGAAGAGTTAATAAAAGACCTGGATTATTTGAAAAGAGAAAATGCTGCTCTAATTGATGACTATAACAATCTCAAGAAAATGCTAGAAGGCAAAATAATAATTGTCGACTGACTACTAAGGGCCTGATGTCCTGGCCCATTACTCAAAAAGAAAATTAAAAAAAGGGATATAATCTACTTCCGTTTGCTGATTAAGTGCATAATTATGAGAAGTATTACTACTCCTACAACAACTAACGGAACAAACCACCAATTATCATTAATGAAATAGAGTACAGCATCCAACACCGCTAAACCAGTCAAGCTTGGCAAGTAGCTAGTAGCCAAGCCGAATTTGCTGAAATGAGATATCCTCGCGGTGACTTGGTTATTGTCAGCATCATTATAACTGTCTAGCTTCTCCCACTTGCCGACTCTGTCATTGTATATTATGATGAAAAGGTCTCCCTTGACTTCATCTTCGTGATATCTTATTCTCACTTCTGCATCCGGTTCAAAGGATGTGCCGGAAGGCAAGAAATCATAACCCCTGATTAGCATTAAGTTTGAAGGCATTGTAGGCATCATCCCCGCGGCCTTCAGACTTATTGTGGCAGCAGGATTGACTGCATCTCCATTCAGTTTGACTATTGAGCAATCCGGGATGTAAAGCGATGCCATTCCGTCATTGCTCGTTAACGTCACAGGGCCCTTACATTCAGGCTTCTTCGGCGGTTGTGTCTGGTTCGTCTGGTTTGACGGGGCCTTACAATCTCTTGGACAGTTCAAATAAGTCTCGCCCCATTCGCAGATTCCATTACCACATTCAGGCTTAGGGCTGCCGCCTCCGCCGCCACCGCCTCCTCCGCCACCGCCTCCCCCTTCAGGCCGTACAATCATTGTCAAGGAAGCGTTGTTGTTCTGCCAGTTGGCGCACTCTTGGTCAGAATCTACAACCGCTCTTGCACTGAAAGTGCCTTCTCCAGCAGCAATCCATGTCGCAGAACCATTGGCCGTTGTCCCTACAGGCACGCTACCGATGTTGACGGTGGTTAAAATTGCTGTTCCGCGGTAAATCCTTACAACAACATTGGTTGCATTGACAGAGGTGTTTCTGTTAACATTAGTGACATTGACCCTGAAAGTAACTATCGCTCCTTCTTTAACATCATTATTCGAGACGCTGAAACTGTCGATGGCAAGGTCTGAGCCAACTACTTCGAAGCTCTCAGAATCTTCGGTGAAATAATAATCATTGTATTGTGTCTTGCCCTCTAACAAGTTAGTACCACACGCCTGGGCATTATAGATATAACTTGCCAGGTTGCTCGAGCTCGCATTGATATCGCCGAGCACTCTTGACTGAGGGAAAACATTTGTGCCCAAGAAGTAAGTTATAGCATTCAGGGCAGTTTCGTTGCCTATATTTGTGACATTTGCATTGAAAGTCGTATTTGATTTAGCCTGAATTGGTCCAGGGCTCGGAGGCATCAATATGTCCATAATCAAGAAAGGCCTTCCGCTTGTCACGACAAGTATTGAGCTGTTCTTAGTACAATTCTGCCCGCTTGGCATATCAATTGCTAATATGCTAATATTATAATAACCAGAAGCAGTTGAGTTGAGTGTCCAAGTTGTTGTAGTAAAAGGGTTTGTTGGCAATATTTTCGCAGTTAAGTTAACTAATCCGCTCGGCGGAGTCCAGCTCAGTTCGGCAGTCCCAGTTAGCCACGACATAGCATTGAAGAAACTCACGTTGAAACTTTGTCCCAACTCTGTAGATGCGGGATGGCTGAGAGTGCCATTGCATTCGACAGCTTTGCCGAATGCAACAATCATCATAACTATTACTAACACAAGTGCAGCTAAAATTATAAGTTTAGTTTTCGCGCTCATTTTCATTTTTCTTGTTTTTATCTTGGTTATTTTTACTTTTTCTTTTTTTGTTTAGTAGGATTCTTTTGTTTATAATCTGGAATCTTCTTTGTCATAAATCTAACTGCTTCTCCATTCTTTATTTTTCCTTGTTCATAAGCTTCCCATATT
>JAIMAW010000021.1 GCA_023511755.1 Candidatus Pacearchaeota archaeon
GCTGTGGATAAACACACACGTGTGGAAGGTGTCCAAACACCTGTCTACACAGCTGTCCAAACAGCCTTTTTAAAGGGTTTAACACAACAAGAAAAGGTGATTTTGTGGATTCTGTTGAATGCGGAACAGAAATTAAGTTGCGAGGACATAGCAGTTTTGCTTGCAAAAGACAAGTCAACAGTAAGAAGCCAGATCAACAACATCAAACAGAAGAATGAAAGTTGGATAAGTGAGTTTATTGAAAAAAATGGAAAAAAGAGATATTATGTTGATGAAAAACTAAAAAGCATTTTGCTCAAAAAGATGAAAACAGAGAGTAGGAGAATAGCTAGCCGTAAACCGAATAATTGGGCTAATGAGGGGTAAAAGTAAGTGTAAACCGAAAAACAGAACAGTAAAAGTGAGAGTTGAGATACGTAGAAACTAGCAAAAAGGCAAAAAAACAGTAAAAGCCATAGAAAAAAGAGGTGTAAACCGAATAAAAAGCCCCTTAAAAGAGGAAAAAGTGAGAGTTCGTAACAAGATTAAAACGAACTAAAAAGAGCAGAAAGTGGATAGCTGGGAAAATAATTATTTGCGAATCAGTAAAAGTGAGTTGTTTTTCTGACTCTGGGCTTTTTTTCATATTTTTTGTATACAAGATATAGGGGGTTTTGTTTTAAATTGGCACAATAGATTGGAAAAGCAAGGCCTATATTATGCCTAAAAAGGGAAGTTATAGAGTTATTCGTTTAAAAGAAAATCGATATTTTGTTTTTGTGTTCTAGATCGTTATCTATCATAATCGCTAAGTTTTGAGAGCTTGTCTAAAGTGGCCAAGTCCTTGAGCTCTCTCGGAATCTTTAGAATAATAGTCTTATTGTTCAACTTTTCCTTGGCTATCGGGATGCCCTTGGTGATAAGCCTTCTAACATAATCTCTCACTGAGCTCTCTGTAAGGCCTGTCCTCCTGGCAATGTCATTGTATGTAGTCCTGCCAAGCTCCTCGTCAAGGGTGTAGATAACAGAAAAAATAAGAAACTCTTGTTTCGTCAGCCTCTTAAATTTCTCCCCAAGATCCCTCTTCAAGTTGTCCATAAGCCTCGAAACAGAAAAGATTCTGGCATCCTCTTGTTTTTTTTCTTGCTCTTCTTGTTCTTCTTGTCCTTCTGGGAATGTACCTTTTGGCCCTTCAGAAGTTCGTTTTAATGTGCTTATTTGTCTGTTGTTGATGTGTTGTGTGTCTGTTGGAACCCCTTCATTTCCTATGGAACTATGGAAATTTGGCTGAATTGGGCTGTAAATAGATAAATTATGTGTTGGAATATGTGTTGTATCTTGTGGCTTTGTTGAATGTGTGCTGGGCATGTGTGGGTATGCCCGACATATCAAAAAACGCGCTATTGACTGCCTTATCTCTTCGATCTCCTGCCTTAGAATCGTGATTTCCTGCTGCAGATAAAGGATATCCTCCCTTATCTTAAAGAAGGACTCTCTAACCTTGTTTTCATCTACCATTTTTATCTTAACCTTGGCCTGTAATTTTGGGTTGTAGTTTTGTATATTTCTCTGTAAGACCTTATTTAATTTAGTTATTGTTTTATTTAAATAGATTCTTGTAGTAAAATTATAGCATTTTAGAATCCGCAGCTACTCTTAAGCTTTGGTCGCTCAGCTTCTTGTAAGCATCATAAACTTTCGTGTCAAGGCGCCATCTGACCCTTCTCTTGTAATCCCGGCCCTTAGAATTCTTCTTTATTGCCACCACGAACCCCTTCTGCTCAAGCTCAGAGAGGAGCTTCTTGACATACTCTTCATCACGAGCAATTTCCATGGCTATCTTTGCTGTAAAAAGGGCCTTTGGCGAGTTTTGAAACAACAAGTTGAGAACACTCTCCTTAATCTTCTCCTCCTTCTTTGACGATATCCTCGGCATTTTCTTTCCCTTCTTTTAACCGATAAATATTTATAAAGATTGTTATACTTTGGTTGTTATGGACAGAAGAGACTTCTTGAAGGCCATTGCCTGTTATTTCGGCTATTCATTAGTTGGCGGTTTATCTTTCGGGCAGGTTGCGCATATGGATGAAGAAAATTGGATGACTGAAGAGCTCAGGAGCAAGCTCAGGAGGAGATACGGAGAGGCCTTAAATCCAAGCCCAGAAGGTTATGGGCTTAGCGGCAGCCAAAGGTTTTGTGTTGATGTGGGAAATGAAAGAGTTGGGCTGAATGTAAAGTTTGAGTATTATAAAGGCCAAAAGGGTGTCGGAGGGGTATTAAGAGCTTTTGTGTATCTTGACGAGAAGGATTGGTACAGTATGAAAGGTATAAAGAGGCTCAGGTTTATTCTTTACAGCCCAAGGGAAATGAGGCTCTCAAGGAGAGTACACGAGGTTAATCTAAATAGGTATTACGGGCTTGTAACACATTCTCCTTTGGAGCATGTTGTGCTTGAAGGAGATTATCTCACTGAGAAAATCAAGGAAAGTGTGTTTGCTATTCTGAAAAAGATAAAGGTGGACAAGAAAGACATAAACCAGGTAATATGGGTCAGGAACCTGTTCAAAGATATCAGAGACAATGAAACAATGCAGAGAATAATAGAGAAAGGTAATGATATAACCGGGGAAAGCGCCTATATTAGGGTCTTGGAGTATAACGGCTATGGGCTTTTGGACGATAAAAACCTCGAAGGCAAGCTGCGAGCCCCGAAGCTCGTGAGATACGAGATTCTAAAAGGAGAGACGAATATTGAGGCCGCGGGTCTACTTGTGGAAATTGTTGATTTTAAAGAGAAACGTGAACCGGTTTTTGGAAAGAAAGTAATTGCGACGCATGCTGTTAAGGGCAACGCGAGCCATTTCTGGGATTTCCCTGTTAAGGAGCTTGTCAGGGGGATCGACATTGATAATTTTGAGGAAGAAGAACAAAAGCCGGCGCCTACTGAGTATTAACGTCATTAGTTTTATATTCAGATTATATTTGAAAAGAATTATAAGTTCGTTCTTTTTCTTTAGGACATGATAACGCCTGCGAACTTAAGGACAAAGGAAGAGATCGTCTCAGTGCTTGATCCGCTTGTTCGCGAGTGGTTCTTCACAAAGTTCAAGGAGTTCAGTTTACCACAACTATATGGGGTTTTGCCGATACATGAAAGAAAGAATATCCTCATTAGCGCACCCACTGGGGGCACGAAGACGCTAACTGCGTTCCTTTCAATTTTGAATTATCTCGTGTCGCTTGCCAGGAAGCGGGAGCTAGAGGACAAAGTATATTGCGTGTATGTCTCGCCTCTCAAGGCCCTGAATAATGATATTCTTGTGAATCTCAAGCAACCCTTAGATGAGATAAGAGGGGTGGCGAGAAAAAAAGAGGTTAAGATGCAGAATATAAGGGTAGCTGTAAGAACCGGCGATACGGCTGTCGAGGAAAAAGCGAGAATGTTGAAATGCCCACCCCACATACTAATTACTACTCCGGAGAGCTTGGCGATAGTTTTGAGCACGAAAAAGTTTGTAGAAAAGCTTTCTGCAGTGGAGTATGTTATTATTGACGAGATCCATGCTTTAGCGAACAATAAGAGAGGAGTACATTTAAGCCTTAGTATCGAGAGACTTGAAAATCTTTCTAAAATCGTGCCTGTACGCATTGGCCTGAGTGCCACGATAGCGCCTATAGAGGAGATTGTCAAGTATCTTGTTGGTTATACCATCGAAATAAAAAAAGGCGGGCCAATTTGGAAAGAAAATGATTGCCTTGTAGCAGATGTCAATTTTGTAAAGAAGATGGACCTGAAAGTTCTGAGCCCCATAGATGATTTCATCGAAACGACTGCCAAAGAAATGCAGCAAGGCCTCTATGGGCTGCTTGACGAACTAATACAGGAACACAAAACGACCCTGATTTTTACAAACACGCGCTCTGCTACAGAAAGGGTTATTAATCACCTCAAGGAAATGTTTCCTAGGAAATATGAGGCTCTCGAGGAAACAATAGGCGCGCATCATTCGAGCTTGAGCAAGGCATTGAGATTTAGGATCGAGCAAAGACTACGTGAAGGTAAGTTGAAATGTGTGGTTACGAGCACTTCTCTAGAGCTTGGAATAGACATAGGCTTTGTTGAACTTGTTGTGTTATTGGGCTCTCCGAAAAGCGTGGCGCGGGCCTTACAGAGGACAGGGAGGGCTGGCCACAAACTGCACGAGATTAGTAAGGGAAGAATTGTAGTGCTGGACAGAGATGATCTTGTTGAATGTAGCGTCATGCTGAAAGAAGCTATCGAAAAGAAAATAGATAGGATCCAAATCCCAAAGAACTGTTTGGATGTTTTGGCACAGCAGATTTATGGCATGGCCATACAACGCAAGTGGAACGTTGAGGAACTTTTTCTAACTGTAAAGAAAAGCTACTGCTACAATAGCTTATCTAAAGAAGATTTCCTTTCTGTTCTGAGCTACTTGGCTGGCGAATACGCTGGTTTAGAGTCCCAAAGCATTTACGGGAAAATATGGTACGATACAAAAACAGGGGAGCTCGGCAAGAGAGGCAAGCTAGCGAGAATGATTTATATGACTAACATCGGCACGATACCAGAAGAATCCTTCGTAAATGTTGTTATAGCTGCTCCTTACGAACGCAAGAACGAGAAAATCGGCAAGATTGATGAGGCATTTCTCGAGAGGCTCAAGAAAGGAGATGTTTTTGTTTTGGGAGGTTCTAAGTACGAATTCCTTTACTCTAGGGGCATGAATGTTTATGTCAACGCCTCGGTTTATAGACCGCCAACAATCCCGAGCTGGGCAAGTGAAATGTTGCCCTTGTCATTCGATCTTGCTCTAGCAATACAGCGGTTCAGAAGATTACTTGGCGAAATGTTTGAGAGTGGCAAAAGTGAAAAGGATATCAAAAGCTTTATTGACTCTTATTTATACCTTGACAAGAAAGGTGTTGATGCAATCTACAATTACTTCTACGAGCAATACCATTACACAAAAAAAATCCCTGGTGAATCGAGGTTACTGATCGAAAGGTGGGGAGAGGAAAATGGTAAACACTATTGTATTTTCCATTCATTGTACGGCAGGCGTGTCAATGACGCCTTGGCGAGAGCTATTGCATATATTGTAGCGCAGCATGGGCGGCGCGATGTCGAGATAGGAATATCTGACAATGGCTTTTTCCTTGCGAGTCATTTTCCGATGCAAGCCGAGAAAGCCTTAAGTTTGCTTGCAGAGAAACCAGAAGCATTGCGCGAAATATTGAAAGAGTCTATCGAAAGGACAGAAGTTTTCAAAAGACGTTTCAGGCACTGTGCAACTAGGGCGTTAATGATCTTAAGATCTTACAAGGGCAAAAGCAAAACCGTTGGCAAGCAACAAATGAAATCAGATTTCTTGCTAGGCGCTATCAAGAAAATTAGCAATGAGTTTCCTATCCTCAGGGAAGCAAAAAGAGAGATTCTGGAGGATTTGATGGATATAGAAAACGCGATGCTCGTGTTGGAATGGATAAAAAATAAAAAACTCAAGGTTGAGATAATTTGCACTGAAACACCATCGCCTTTCTCGTTCAATCTAGTCACACAAGGCATTATTGACTTGCTCAAAATGGAAAACAAAATAGAATTTCTGAAAAGGATGCATCAGGCAGTGCTTGACAGGATTGGAAAAAAGAGTTAAATGTGCTCGAGAAGAGCCTCTTCTATTCGTTTTATTAATCTTGGCGTGTATGGGAACCAGTACCGCTTTGAGATATTGAGAGTATAAATTTTGGATTCGGGATAATTATACTTTTTGATTATTTCTGCCCTCATTTCAGGGGTCATCACATAAATTATGTCTGCACCGCCCACTTTTTCTTTTGTTAATTTGCGGGTGTTGAACAAAGGGATATAGTTTTTAATATAATAACAAATGTTCTCGAGATGATTCCTTTTTTTCTTGTTATCGAAAAATCCTGCAGTTTCGATTGCCATATCTAAACCTTTCTCTCTTGCTTTTTTCTTTAAAACATATGCTGTAGTAATGCTCCTAGCGAAATTCAAATCGCAAATTACCAAAATTTTCATTAAAATCACTCGATAAAAGATTATTTAAATTTAGTTATGCCCTGAGTAGATATGGAAATTGTCAGCGGGATTGAAATAAAGAACAAGGCGTTGTGGCTTAAGAAATCGCGAACACTTATTATTGCTGACTTACACATCGGCTATGAAGGCGCTTTGCTTGAAGAAGGAGTTCTTGTGCCTAAGATGACTTTTGGCGATATGAAACGCGAGATTCTTGAACTTTTGAAGTTAAGGCCAAAAGTAGTTGTGATAAATGGTGATTTAAAGCATGAATTCGGCCAGATTTCGCGGCAGGAGTGGCGCGAAACTCTTGAGATTCTTGATATTTTGCTTAGGGAATGCAAGGTGAGCTGTAAAGTTAGCGACACCCATTTAGGCTCAAAAAACTAATCGGGCACCGACAACTTTAAAAACTTCGGGTTCTTAATTCTTTTTATGAAGATTATGAAGGCGTTTGACAAAAAAGTAAGAGATACCGAATACTACAAATATAGAATTAATCTGCCAAAAAAGATAGTGGAAGATTCAAATTTATTGGGAAAAGAACTTAAAGCCAAACTAGAGAAAGGAAAAATAATCATCGAAAAAGAATAATCGTTCTTTATCAAATAAAGATAATCCGTTTTCTTAATTTTTGTTTTGAGCACTATTAATGAGAATACCGGACATGTCTATTCGGGTGCCGAATATATGTTATGGTTAAAGATATCAGATGCAAACATTGCGGAAGCGTAAACAACTACAAGAAAGGCTACCGCAAAACATTGCATCGAGGGAAAATACAGAAATATTATTGTAGAAATTGTAAAAGATTCTTTACTAATGATGATGGCTTCTACAGAATGAGAAACAATCCCAATATCATCACGATGTCAATTGATATGTATGTTTCTAACTTATCAAGCAGAAAGATGAGAAACCAATTGAAAAGGCATTTTGATCATAAGATTAGTCATGTTTCTATCTTGGATTGGGTGAGGAGATATACATTGAAAGTCTACCAATTCATAGAGAAGCAGGGTTATAATTTAGGTTCTAGTTTCTATGCTGATGAAACAATGGTTGATTGTGAAGGTAGAAAAGACAGGTTCTGGTGCTGTCTTGATTGGGACACCAGATTGATTACTGGTGTACACTACAGTTTGGCTGCTAATCTGATTGAAGCTCAAGAATTTCTCAAAAAAGCAATAACCAAAGGAAAGCCAAAATATATCCAAACTGATGCGGGAATGTTCTATCCAAGAGCATTTAGAAAACTTTTCTACTCCAACAAGATTGGAGGATTAAGCGTGGAACATAAAATACAAAATTATATAGAATATAACAAAAAATCAACAAATAAGCAATACCCCGAAATCAAAAAAAATCAGAAAAAACCTAAATAAAAGAAAAACAGGAGGCTGGGCGCAGTGGCTCACACTTGTAATCCTGGCATTTTGGGAGGCCAAGGCGGGTAGATCACAAGGTCAAGAGATCGAGACCATCCTGGCCAACATGGTGAAACCC
>JAIMAW010000022.1 GCA_023511755.1 Candidatus Pacearchaeota archaeon
GTCCCAATACGCATACGAGTATCAGCTCCGTGCTGTGCGGATAAAGTAGCTCTATTGGCTATTATTCCTTGCCAATAATAAGCCTCTTCTGTTGCATTTTGTATTGTCATTCTTAATTCTCCTGTTGTTCCTACTGTGTTAAAAACTGTAAAAATTATTTTAATGTGAGTATAAACATCTATACCACCCATATTATCTATAAGTGTGAAAGGAGTGGTTCCTACACCTTCTTTTATCAAAATCCAATCTTCTTTTGCGGGTTGTGAAATTGACATTTTATGTAAACTCCTGAATAGCAAGATTAGAATCAGCAGCACTTGCTATTGCATTTACGCTTGCGGTTGTAAACGTAAAAGAATCCATAACATAAGTTCCGCCATTAGCATTTAAAGTTATGCCAGAATTTAAAACCGCTGGATTTGCTCCAAAAGCTATTGAAATTTGATTGGCTGAAGTATTAATTAAAACCAAACCTTTTCTATTTGGATTACTTGGAACAACTTGTGTTGAACTTGTGCCAACTGTTGCAAAAGTCGGAGCTAAAGCTGTGCTTGAATAAGGAGCAGTAATATGAATACTTGTTACACTGTCCGTTGCGGAATTTAAAGTCCAAGTTCTGCCTGTCGTCCAACTTCCGCCTTGATAAGCCGTAGTAAGCAAATTAGCTTGATTATTCTGATAAGCCAAAACACTTAAAGCATTAACTCCTGAAATCGGCAAAACATTAGCTCTTGTTTCAGTAGCGTGATCTTTTATTTCCACAGCCCCAATTTGTATGTCGCTTGCAGCAAAACTTGCTTCTATTTTGCCTTCTTTATTAACTTTTAATCTTCGCCAATTATTTCCGTCCCAGCCGAACATTCGAGAAAAAGTATTATAAAAGGTATTGTCGATGTTAATTAAAGACGGATAATCGATAGGCAAATCAGCAAGAGTTCCGTAGTAAATGGCTAATGTAGTCCATTTAGTTGGGGCTCTTTTTTTTTCTGACATTTTCTTTTATTTTACTATTAGCAAAATAAATTTGCTATTTACATTTTTTCAGCTTCTTTTCTTTTGTTGTAACAATCGGTGCAGACAAACTGATGTTTCATTAATGGTGGCAAATTAGTTTCTCTATTGGTCAATTCTATTCTTACTATTTTAACCTTGCTGTAATCACATTCTGCACCGCATTCATCACAATTATATTTCGTTATTGGCATTTTTTAACCTCCCATTTTTTAAGTTGGTGACATTAAAATTTTATATTGGCTTCCTTGATAATTAACTATTAAATACATCTCCTCTAATGTAGGATCATACCAGAACGCAAAAGTATCAGAAGGAAGTGAAGGAATTTCTGTTTGGTCATATATTTTTGGTTTTGCAGGCTTAGTGCTTATATCGAGAATTCCACCAACATAAACATTACCTGCAAAATAACCAGCACAGCTTCCACTTCCGTAAGCAATACTATAAATTCCATAACTGTAATCACCCCAGCTGGATACCAATACTCCTACCCCACCAATTGTCGAAGAGCTATACCCCACTACTCCTGCCCCACCATCTATCGAAGAATTGCCATAAACTCCATAAAAACCCTCCCCCCGAATTCCAATTGTAGAATTAGACAGATCATAACCAGCAATAACAGATGGACAATCTACATTTATATTTTGGGCAAAAATTGTTTCAAAATTGCTATTCGCCGTGAAATAAGCACCATAAGACCGATTTGCGGGGACATTACAATACAATCCATAAGCAATTCCATTATCTACAACAACATCAGAAGTTTCAATATATAAGCCATATTGATAACACTCATTTATGGGCTGCATAAAAGTTCCTGTTTTAATTTTCAAACCATATTGGGTTTGGTTACTTCCTTGACAATGCGCTGTTTCAAGATACATAGCTTGTTCTGAACCAGAACCTATATAAGGAGTTAATATACTATCCCCAACTTCACAAACCGTCTGTAACGTAGGAATTGCAATTATTCTTGCCATTTTTTCTATTTTTTATAAATTTTTTTAGTTATTAAAGCAGTAACTATTGAAGCTATTGAACCAATTGCTAACGAAAGAGCGACGCCATCAACACCTTTTATTAAAGCAATAATTTCTAAAATAATGATCCCGCCTATACCCGCAAAAGCTTCAACATTCGGAACATACTTCATTTTTAATTATTAATTAGGTGTCCAATAAATTAGTTCAAAAATTTTATCTGTCATTTGTTCGTGAATAACCCATATTTCTTTTGGATTAGTATCTTCGCTCCATATTACTCCTGCATTTAAAGTTATGTGTTCTGAAGTAAATTCATCAAATTTAATTTTAAATATAAAATTATTATCTTGACTTTTAATAGTCCAAGAACCGACATTATTAGGCAAGTCAGCTATTTTTGTCCAAACAAAAGGGGGAACTGAAAGATTAATTATTGTTGCTTTTTTTAAAGCACTACCCCCGCTTCCACCACCATTTGTTGCTTCTGCAAAAACCCATCTATTATTGTCTCTATCATATACAAGATTAAAAGAAATTACTTTTTTTATGTCTAAATCGGTATTATATTTTTCTGGTAATTTATCAACATCAGATAAAAGTGGAAGTTCTGGAATTTGAAATTTTTCTATTGGATAGTTGTATTTGGCTGTCTCTGGGCTTTCGATTTTTTTAGCTTCTTCTTTTCTTGTTTCAACGAGTTTTCTAATTATGTCTTCTTCCATTTTGCCTTCTTCTAACTAACATAAAGGCACTTATACTACTTTTCTGTTAGGTGCAGGAATGTAGCCAAGTTCTTTATAACCGATTATTGTTATATGAATTGTGTTTTGTGCTCCTGAATAATCAGCAAGATCTGCAGATAGTGTCATATTCGGTGTAAGTTGCATCCTGAATGGCAAGGATATGTAAACTCCGTCTATTCTTGCGATTGTGTTGCCGTCAATATAATCAGTTGAGTAATAATTTCCGTTGCTATCCCTGAATTTTATTCTGAAGTTTGGACTTGTCGCTGAAATCATTAACTTGAAACCCTCAAATAGTTCTCCACTGCCAACATTCCACGAATAACTTGCAGTGCCATTTGCACTTACTACAATACCTGATCCTGTGCTTAAGCTGAAAGGTATTTTTCCCATTTTGCTTTTTAATTTTAATTTAGTTTGAAATTACCCGATAAACCTAAAAACAAAAAAAGGTAAAAACAAAAAATTTTGATCTTTTGTATTTTTAACCAACAGGTCTTGTAAGTAATCCTCGCAAAATTACTCTTCCTCGCAGTGTGTTAGCTCCCGCATCTGCTATAACTTCTACATAAAACGGTGTTGAACTATCAATAACCAATACTCTCTTAAAACGGTAAGTAGACACTGCACTTGGGTTACCATTAACTGCTAATGCACCCGCACTGTCACTTCCATACAAGCCACCGCCTGCAGGAAGTCTGAAACACAAGGCAGTGAAATATTGTTTATTATTAATAAACAATTTCAAAACTGTGTTTTTGATAAGTGCTTTTGCACTAGCTAATGATATGTCGCTGTCTCCTGCGAAAGCAATTTCGTGAATTCTGAAAATTTGTCCAACGGGCAAGAGATTTGGTTGTTGCATATTTGTTATTGCTGAACCTTGCGAAGCTTCGGTGTTACCAAAAAATCTATTTGTGCCTGTTGCTAATGTAACTGTATCGTATAGTTCATAGTCAAAAGTTTCTTGTCCTCTATCTAAATTTACAGCCATTGCCATTTTTTTATTGGGTGAGATTGCCGTTAAGGGCTTTCCAATCTCTTTGATTTAATCTTGCATTCGCTATGAAAAGAGCTTATAGCCCTGCCTTTTCATAACTTATTTTTTGAATATTAATTTTACAACACTATTTCTTCCTCTTCTTCTTCGCCAAATCCCTCTACTTTTGTCGCTGGTGCTATTGCTCCTACATCTTCCCACTCAAATTCTTCGTCGAGTTCCCCTAAACCGCTTTTGCCAAATACTCCGAGTTGATTAAGTAGCTTAATCGCTGTTATTGTCAAACCACCAATCATAAAACTATTGGCAAATCTTGTATCAGCAATCTTCGTTCTTTTGATTAATGCTGAACCGCCAATAGCTACAACACCACTTCCTAATACATTCAACCAACCATATCTTGTAACTTGAATAAGTTTAGGGATCACTGCAGAAGCCAAGCCACCTGCACCTGCTCCAATAAAATCACTAACTGTTACGCCTGTTCCCAATACTCCGCCTCCGCCACCGAAAAATCTTCTCCTTCTTGGGGCATTAATAGTGTAATATCTGCGTCTTGGATATTTCAATCTTCTTGGTCTTTTTCTTTGTCTTCTGTTTGCATTTAAAAGCATAACTTCTTCGTATGCCATTTTTCTTTTTATTTAATTCGAAATTTAATTTTTTCATTCCCCGATTTTTTTTGAATTTATAGCACTATCTTGAAACTGAATATAAAGCGAGGCAATTTTTTGCCTCGCAAGGTATAAAAGAGGTAATAAGATGGCTAATTAACCGCTTATTCCACCACGACGATAAACTCTAATGCCATCAACAAAAGCTAATCTTCCATCTTTTGTTCTCATTAGTTTAGGAATTTTTTTAAAAAAGTGATAATATCTTCTGCCTGTTCTATCCTCATATAATACACCAAACTTTTTTCCTTTTTTTATAAAACCTAATAATGTTGGCGGTCTGCTCCAATCTGGTTCGGGGCTGTTATTTTTAAATTTTACTGTAGGATCTTCTGCTCTTGGCATTCCTTTATTCAATTCTGTTAATTTTATTTGTTTCGGTTTTGGGTTTGATTTTGCTTTTCTTTTTATTCTTCTTTCATATCTTTTTAAAATTTCTCTTCGTTTTGCTGGAGTTAGTTTTTTATACCAAATCCCGCCAACGGTTTGTTCTGGAGTAAATCCGTATTTTCTGCCATCATATTTTTTAACTCGCTCTACCATCTTTTTGAACCATTTTTTAGGTGGTCTTCTTGGGTTTGATTTTATTTTTCTCATTCCTCTTGTTTTCTTGATAAATCTTGCTTTACCTGTGCGAGGATCAATTATATAAGGTTGCCCTTTCTTTGTATATTTTATTTTTCGTGGCATTTTATCTTCTTTTTCTATCGGCGTGAATTATTTGAACAGGTGATTTAGGGGAAAGTAATAAAAATGCTCCAAGTCCAATTAAGCCGATTGTTGCCCAAGTTGGCAAACCAAATAAACTTAATAGTTCTGGTTTATCTTGTGGTTCTATTAAACCTTCTTTTGTTAAATTATTTAACATTCTATCTTTCTGTTCGGGAGTTATGTTTGGGTTAGTCATTATATCATTTATTAATTCTTTTTTGGTTTTTGCTTCTTCTAATACTACTTTCTCTTTAGTTAAATCTATCCATTTCCAGCCAAGAATGATTAAACCAAACGAAATTAAAATCCCACCAATAAGTGCTATTGGAACAACTGCTGGTGCTAATCCAAAATCTCCAATTTTGGCTGGAGATCTTAAGTAAATATTTAATTTATTTCCTTCTGCAATTGAAGTTTCTAATAATTTCCAGCCAAAAGGCAAATTTCCTTTTATTATTGTTTTTACTTTCCCTATCCCTCTGCTTAAATTTTCAACAGCATTTGCCATAAGTGGCAAAAATCTGATTTCAAGTTTGTGTGTTGCCTCTTTTATAGGAACAGTTGGAACTTTTGGTTTTGGTTCTGGTTTTTCTGTAGTTATTTTGGGCGTTGGTTTTGCTTTTGGTTTAAGTTTTTCATAAGTTTCTTTCGCTTTTTTCTTTGCTTTTTCGTAAAGCTCCTTTGCCCCCCCTTTCAATTTCTCCCACTGCCTTTTTCCCCAAGCCTTTGCTTTTTCCCAAGCTTCTTTTCCTTTTTTTATAGCTCCTTTCACTGTTTTAACAATAAAATCTTTTCCTTTTTTTAATCCCCCCACAATTTTATCTTTTACTGTTTTTAATCCTTTTTTAATTTTGTCCAAAATCCCAGAAATATCGCCAATATCTGTATAAGCTGTTGTTATTCCAATATAAGCAATTTCTCCAATAGCTTCGGCAAATCCTTGCATATCCATAAATTGTGTAATTTCAAGTTCTGGCGGGGCTTCGCCAATTCCGTTTCCTAAAAAATCATACTCTTCATAAAATTCTGTTATTGCCATTTTATTCTAATCCTTTTGTAATTTTCCTTAACCAATAAAGCAAATCTTTTTCAATTCTTGGTTTTTTTGGTTTTTTTGGTTTTTCTTCGATTTTAATAATTTTTTTTGCTTCTTTTTTGTCAATAAACTGAGCTGGGTCAAAGTCATTCACTTCGGCAGCAACCTTCGTGGACATATTTGATGCATCAAACCTTGTTACGGCGGTGATACCCACTTTTCCTTCCTTTATTGAATCCCAGAACTTTTCAACCCCAATTCCAAGCGATGATACTACTCCCATACCCGTTATGACTACGCGTTTCTTCATATTTTCTTTAACCTCCCCTTCCCTTCAACATAGTACATGCTGAAATCAAGTTAACAAGTTGTTTGTAATATTTATTTTATATATTACAATTTTTAAACAAGTCTGACTAATGCCAATATTTTCTTGAATTTATGATAAACAGATTATTATTTACCCATTCTGAATATTCACTATAAAAAAAGTCCCGTTTAAGGGACTTTTTTTATGTGTTATTTTTAATGTACTCTACAGCGTCACCTACGGTTGTGATTTTTTCAGCCTCGCTATCAGGAATTTCGAGGTCGAACTCTTCTTCAAGAGCCATTATTAATTCAACGATATCCAGTGAGTCAGCACCTAAATCGTCTATGAAGGAAGATTCCATTGTAATATCATCTTCTTCAACACCCAACTGTTCTACTATAATTTTTTTAACTTTTTCAAAAACCATACATTCACCTCCTCCCGCAGGGGGTTTCATTTAATTATAATAATTCCTAATGTAAAAGTTTAGTATACTTTTACATTAAGATATTATTACATAACCAATCCTCCGTCAATATGTATTACCTGACCTGTTACATAATTTGAGTCATCGGATGCAAGAAAACCGATAACATTTGCCACATCTTCAGGCGTCCCGAACCTTCCGAGCGGAATGTTATTCAAATAGTTCTCCTTTACTTTTTCAGGCAATACTTCGGTCATTTTACTCTGGATCAGACCCGGTGCTACGGCATTGCATGTAATATTCCTTGATGCCAGCTCCTTGGCAGTAGATTTTGTCAACCCTATCAAACCTGCTTTGGACGCGGAATAGTTAGCCTGACCAGGATTTCCCATAACTCCTGCAACAGAAGCAATATTTATTATTTTACCGTTTCTCTGCTTCATCATAA
>JAIMAW010000023.1 GCA_023511755.1 Candidatus Pacearchaeota archaeon
AAACAAGGCTTCGAGGTATTGAAACAAAAAACGGGGAAAAACTTAATTCTGCTTCTCAGAAAGGAAAGAAAGCATAGAAAAATTTTATAAGTCTAAATAAACAATAAAGATTATGACAATAACATCGGAAGAGCTGAAAAGAAAATACATTGAATTTTTCAAGGAGAAAGGACATAAAGAAATAGTAAACTCGAGTCTCGTTCCAGAAAACGATCCAACAGTGCTCTTTACTACAGCTGGAATGCACCCTCTTGTGCCTTTTTTGTTAGGCGAGAAACATCCTCGAGGCAAAAGACTTGTTAATTGCCAAAGGTGCCTTCGTACTACTGATATTGACAAAGTAGGCAACGAAATGCATCTCTCGTTTTTTGAAATGTTGGGCAACTGGAGTCTAGGTGATTATTGGAAAAAAGAAGCAATAACATGGAGCTACGAGTTTTTGACGAAAGTTCTGAAAATTGATCCAAGCAAGTTACATGTTACTTGTTTTGCTGGCGACAAAGATGCGCTAAGAGACGAGGAAGTAGCAAAAGCTTGGATTGCTCTGGGCATACCGAAAGAGAGAATTTATTTTTTGCCTAAAGAAGACAACTGGTGGGGGCCTGCAGGAACAACGGGCCCTTGTGGTCCTTGCACCGAAATGTTTATTGATACAGGAAAAAAACCTTGCTCAAAAGAGTGCAAGCCCGGCTGTTCTTGCGGTAAGTATTTTGAAATTTGGAATGATGTTTTTATGGAATACAACAAGACAAAAGAAGGCAAGTTCAAGCCACTGACACAAAAAAATGTTGATACTGGGATGGGGGTTGAAAGAACCGTGGCAATGTTGCAAGGCAAGAAAAGCGTCTATGAAATTGAAACTATGGCGCCAATAATGGAAAAAATAAAAAGCCTGACAAAAATTAGTAAACCTAATGAACAGCAAACTCGCTCTCTTAGAATTATTACAGATCATTTGCGGGCGGCTGTATTTATCCTTGGCGATGAAAAAGCCATTGTTCCAAACAACAAAGATCAGGGCTATGTTCTAAGAAGATTCATAAGAAGAGCTGTGAGACACGGCAAGCTTCTTGGCATCAACGAGAATTTTACAGAAGAAATAGCCAAAGTTATTATCGAAATTAATGAAAAAAACTATCCATTACTGAAACAAAAACAATCATTCATTCTGGAAGAACTAAAAAAAGAAGAAGAAAAGTTTCGCAAGACTCTAGAAAAAGGCCTGAACCAGTTCAAGAAGTTCGCGCAAAACAAGAAAATTGAAGGCAAGGACGCTTTCTTGTTGTTCCAGAGTTATGGTTTCCCTATTGAAATTACGAAAGAATTGTGCGATGAGCAAGGAATTCCTTTAGATGAGACGGGCTTCTACGAAGAGTTCCAAAAACATCAAGAAATAAGTCGTGTTGGCGCTGAAAAGAAATTCAAGGCAGGTCTAGCAGATACAACAAGAGAAACAACAAGATTGCACAGCGCTTGTCACTTGTTACTTTATGCCTTGAGAAAGGTTCTTGGCAAGGATATAATGCAAAAAGGTTCAAATATCACAGCAGAGCGCATCAGATTTGATTTTAACTTTGATAGAAAGTTAACTGATGAAGAAATAAGGCAAGTCGAAAATATCGTTAATGATATAATCGCTAAAGGAATTAAGGTTGAAAGGAAAGAAATGCCTGTTAGCGAGGCAAAAAAAATCGCGAAAAGCGAGTTTGAATACAAAACAGATGTTGTCTCGGTTTACTTCATTGGCCCTTCAATAGAAATTTGTGCCGGGCCCCATGTTTCTAACACTAAAGAAATTGGTGAAGGTAACAAAAAGTTCAAAATCATTGAGCAAGAAAGTGTTGCTGGTGGTGTGAGAAGGGTTAAGGCAAAATTAATTTAAATTTTAATCCTTTTTTCTTGATTACTCTCGTGTCTATTTTCTTTCTAACACATCTAAAGCATTAACAATTTTTCCATTTAATTTTATGTTATCGATAACCTTGACAATATTAGGGTGGTAACCAATATCGCTGGCACAAACAAGTTCTTTTTTGTTTGGATCCCCTTTTGACAAGTTGATTAAAGTGCATATAGAGTTATCATCAATTTCGTTTCCATTTTTGAGTATTTTGATAACTCTTTTCTCTTGGAAATCCCCATTCTTGTACAAGACTTCAATAACATATCTGGTATTGCCTTCGCCGATGACTTCGAGAGGCGTATAGCCTTTTTCTTGCAGTGTATTCCATTCTTCTTTTGTTAAGATTTTTTCTATTCCTTTCATTTTTCAGCCTCCTTTATCACATCTATTTTAAGCTGGACTATTGTGTTTGGCTTGAGCTCTTGCTCTAGAATTCTTGGCACGACAATGATGGCCTGAGAGCCGTGTTTTGCGATTTTTTTAGTTAACACAAACGACTTGCCATTGCCATTAGCTTTGTTATTTTTAACCTTAGCCATTTTGGATTTTATGTATAATTTATACCTATCGGAAGAAACCACAGTTTATAAATCTTTCTTTTTGTTACTATTTTAAAGTTACACTTTTATAGAATCAAGAGATGTGTTGGCTTAACTTTTCTAGAATGATCCGACAAGAAGAGGGCTATTTATTTTTACTAATCGAATCAATAATTTCAGAACTTTGGTTCATTACCAGTTGCATGATTTCTTTATCTTTCGCCTCTGGATTTTTTTCTTTGTAATTTAAAGCTAGGGATGCGGAAGCAATAGCGCCTATTTTGGCTTCGCCTTTTGCTTTGATATTTTTCATTACATGTTGTAATATTTCTTCTGTGCTTGAATATGGCCTCTTTTCTTTATACTCAAGAACTTCATTAACTGCCATAACCATTGCAAGTTTAACCTGCGGTTTTATTTTATCTGCCATAATTAGACTCAAACTCAAAAGTTTTTAAAAATTATTGTGAATAAGAATAATAAACTTACTCTATATAGAGCGCGGGCTTGCCCGGCTTTGCCCTGCTTGCCTTGTTCTGGGGATCATAAGCTGCTTTGTTGTTCGCCATTATTTGAACCTTACACGAGAATGCTTTTTCAAGTTCTTTTGAATCATATAATGAAATTTCCTTAGGGATAACATAGATGTAGATTGCTTTGGGCTTCTTGTTTACTATCTTTATGATATGATTAATATCTTGTTTAAGCTGCCCAAGAGCCTTGTCTTGCTGCTCGAACTCTGGCTTGATCTTATTTTCATCGGCTTTTGGCCATTGTGCGGTTGAAATAAAGGTTTTATTGCCTAGCCTATGCCAAAGTTCCTCGCAAATGTGTGGACAGAATAATGAAAAAAGTTTAAGAAAACCTTCAATAACCTCTTTGCTTTCTTCTTCTCCAAGCGATTCAAACAACTCACGGAGCTTGATTATCGCCAAGTTATATCGAAAGTTCTCAATGTCATCTGTAAACTCCTTGACTGTTTTGTTGAATTTGCTCTCTATTTTTGCGCTGCTTTTGCCTTTCTTTACTTTATTAAAGTAATTCACAACTCGAAGGATAAATCTGAAGCTACCTTCTATGGCTTCATCATTCCAGTTAGTATCTTTATCTGGAGAAGCCTGCGAGACAAGATAAAATCTTAATGTATCCGCGCTGTATTTCTTAATCATATCTAAAGGATTTACTACGTTTCCTCTTGACTTCGACATTACAAAGCCATCAGAACCGTGCAACATGCCTTGGTTAAAAAGTCTAGGGAAAGGCTCATCTATCTTTAACATTTTCATGTCTCTCAAGGCTTTGGTAAAGAAGCGGGCATAGATGAGATGCATTGTGGCATGCTCTGCTCCACCGATATAAACATCAACAGGATTCCAATATTCTACTTTTTCCTTGATAAATGGCGCTTTATTGTTCTTGTTGTCACAATATCTCAAGAAATACCAGCTTGAATCAAAGAAAGTATCCATTGTGTCGGTTTCTCTGCGCGCCTTGCCCTTGCATTTAGGGCATCGAGTTTCTACAAATGCCTTGTTTGTAGCAAGAGGATTGCCCTTGCCAAATTCTACTTTTTCAGGCAATAACACTGGTAGCTCACTTTCAGAAACAGGAACAATGCCACATTTGTCACAATAAACTATAGGAATGGGCGTGCCCCAATATCTCTGGCGAGAAACAAGCCAGTCCCGGAGTTTGTAATTAATTGTTTTCTTGCCAAGCTTTTGCTTTTCAATAAAATCTGAAATTTTTTCTATCGCGATTTTGCTGTCGATGCCATCAAATTTGCTAGAATTTACAAGAATTCCTTCTTCGACAAATGCCTCGCGCATTGTTTTAGCATCAAGTTTTTTATCTTTTGGTTGTATCACGACTTTTATTGGAAGTTTGTATTTCTTAGCGAACTCGAAATCTCTTTGATCGTGGGCGGGAACAGCCATAACCATGCCAGAGCCATATTCGGCAAGAACGAAATTGCCTATATAAACAGGAACTTTTTCTTTTGTAATGGGGTTTATTGCATAGCTTCCTGTGAAAACACCTTCTTTTTCCATTTCCTCAAGCTCTTTCTCTGAAACTGATTTTAATTTTTTTAAGAATGCCTCGACTTGGGGCTTTTGCTTTGCGGTTACAAGTTCCATGAGCTTAGGGTGCTGTGCGCTTATAACCATGAATGTTACGCCGTATATTGTATCTGGCCTTGTAGTGAAAATTGGCCAGGGCTTTCCATTTATTGTAAAGTTGATATTGATACCATGGCTTTTGCCAATCCAATTTTCCTGCATGAGTTTTATTCTTTCTGGCCAATTTAATTTTGACAAATCTCTTAAAAGCTCATCAGCATACTCTGTGGTTTTGATAAACCATTGCTCTAAGTGCTTAATTTCAACATCTGTATCTTCATGGCGCCAGCATTTGCCAGAATGAACTTGCTCATTAGCTAAAACTGTTTGACATTTGGGGCACCAGTTAACAGCCGATTTTTTTCTATAAACTAGGCCTTTTTCATAAAGCTTGAGAAAGAAAAACTGGTTCCATTTGTAATATTCAGGATCTTTTGTTATAACCAGTCTATCCCAGTCATAACTCAGGCCCAACTTATGCTGTTGCTCAATGAAATTCTTTATTGCTCTGTCTGTGTAAATTTTAGGGTGAATCCCTGCTTTGATTGCTGCGTTTTCTGCAGGCAAACCAAAAGAGTCATAACCCATCGGATATAAGACATTAAAACCTTGCATTCTCTTGAAGCGAGCATAAACATCTCCAATTGTGTAATTGAAAGCATGCCCCATGTGCAAGCCTTCGCCGCTCGGATAAGGAAACATCTCAAGACAATAAAATTTTTTCTTGCTTTTGTCTTCCTTTACCCGAAAAATCTTCGCTTTTTCCCATTCTTGCTGCCACTTTTTTTCTATCTCTAAAAAACCAACCAATCCATTCTCTTTTTTCTTGGGCATAGTTAGGATAAGAAAATAGAATTTTTAAATCTTAAGTAATGACCGGCAGCTATAGTTAAGTTACTATCTCCATGCTGGAAATAAGGTTCTTGTCAACCAAACTAGCACCAATGCCGCGGCCGAGCCAAAAGTTTGCTTGGGAGTGTACTTCGGCTAGCTTCTCAAAAAAACTTTTTGGCTTTTTGTATTCCTTTAAATTTGCCTTTATATTCAGTTTTTTTTCTATGTAATCAATAGCCTCTTCTCTTGAGCCAATGGCATCAACAAGCCCTAGCTCTTTGGCTTCTGTGCCCAAATAGAACATGCCATTAGCAAGTTCCTCCACTTGTTTTTCAGTTAAACCACGGTTTTTTGTTACCTCCATAATAAATGTTTCGTGAATTGACTCTAGTTTTTTAAGAATTATTTCACGCTCTTCGTTTGTTAGCTCACGGAAAGGACTCATAGTCTCTTTGTACTTGCCTGTAGTTAGGTTTACATAAGTTATGTTGAATCTCTCTAGCAAGCCACTTATTTCTAGATAGGAAGCTGTAACCCCGATTGAGCCAGTTATGCTTAGTGGATGGGCAAGAACATAATCGCAAGAACTCGCTATCCAGTATGCGCCGCTAGTTCCTTGTTCCCTTATAACAGCAACCGTTAACTTTTCCTTCTTCGCTTTCTTTATAGCTTGAGCAATTTCGCTTGAAGCTACGGCGCTACCGCCTGGCGAATTAATTTCAAAAATTATCGCTTTAATGTTCTTGTTCTTTGTCGCATCTTCGATGTTTTTAATAATCTCTTCTGAAGAGACATACTCATAAGGCAACAGCCTTTCTTCTTCGGTTGTAAGAATAACCCCATTTAAAGGTATCCTGCCTACATTGTAAAATGAGGGAAAGGGGGGCAAGACAAGAATTAAAAAAAACAGAAGAATTACCAAAACTATAGCAAAGATTACCCAACCATAGCAGTGCTTACCTCTTTCTTTTGCTATTCTTTTCATAATCCCCCAAGGAAAGCAAGATTTATAAATATTATTTATATCCCATTTAATTCCTCTTCACTTAACCTCAATAAGTTTTTGGTTGGGTTGAAAAAAAGAAAATAAAAAATGACCGGGCAAGACATAATCACTGTATCTTGTGGTATAGGCCGCAGCTTCGAAGAGGCTGCGAGGGCGGTGAATAGAGCCAAAAAGAAAAAAGGGAGATTTAGTTATAATATAGAAGTCTATAGAGGGACGAGATTGAGGAGCCCTATTCCTGAGAGCTTCAAACAGAGAGTCAAAGAGTATGCCCAACTCTCAAAAGTACTTTCTTGTGAACAGAAGAAAACCCTTGAAAATTTTTCTTTGAGAGATCCTGTTACCGGGCTCTTGAATAAAACTGGCTTTGTGTTGAAGCTAGAGAGTTTGAAAAAGAAGGGAGCACTTGAAGGATACTATATTTTACTGGACCTTGATGATTTGCATTATTGGAATAATAAAATCGGATATACCAAGGTAGACAAGATAATTGCGATGATAGGAAAAGTGGTGATGGAGAACATAAGACACAAAAATCTTTACCCGCAGAAGAAAAGAATTGTTGATATTG
>JAIMAW010000024.1 GCA_023511755.1 Candidatus Pacearchaeota archaeon
CTCTTTTTTTAGCCTTTATCATCTGTCCCAAGGCAATCTTGAATTGTTTTAGATTTGGTAAAAGTTTTTTTGTCATTTTGCTTCCTAATCCACCAGATTCAAATCGGTCTATAAAAACACTTTCCATACCGAGTTCGGTAGCTAATTTAATAACATCATACATTTGATTATGGTTTATAGACATAAGAACAGGAATGCACCTCACATCAAATCCCTCCTTTATATATCGTTTAATATTTAAAATAGTCTTTTTATATCCACCTTTACAACTTGTAAGGTAATCATGAGTTTTCTCATTACCATGTATTGGAATTCCCAGACAGGCAAGTTTGTCTGAAAGATTTTCCATATATCTTTTTCCATTAGTAACAATTGTTACAGAGGATGTTTCTGAAAGCAAGTCGATATATTCATTTAATTTTTTAACTTTTAATAACGAGGGTTCTCCCCCAATAAGATAAACATTAGGAATATGTGCCTTCCTAACAGCTTCCACAATTTTATCTATCTTCTCGTAATCTATTGAAGATTTTCGTTTAGGATTATAACAAAAAATACATCTAGAATTACATGTATAAGTAGTTTCTATATGAACAAGATGGGGAATGCTATAATAATTGATTGGCCTTGCCATGGAATGTAGATAAGGACAATCCTTTTTATTTCTTTTTGTTCTTGTTAGCTTGTTTCTTTGTTTTTATAGTTATGTTTTTTATTCTCTTGCTATCTAACACAGCCTTACATTTAGACATTTTTCATATGCCTCCTTAATAAATAGTAAAGGTATCACCTTTATGAAATTTATCATTCTCATTCTTTACCCACCGAAGACTTAACAGAACTCCAAATACCGACAGAATAAGAGAAAAACAAAGGTTTTTTAATATTGCTTTTTTGTAATTATTATAACGAGAATTAAGAAAAGGGGACAGGAAAAAGTACTGTGTTATGATGAATCGATTCAATAGGATATGCCACGATATCAAGAATCTGAAAATTCAAGGAGCAGAGAACGTCGCCAGGGCTGCTCTGAGAGCCCTGGCTATAAAGCATGACGCCTCTTCGGTAAGAAAGTTAATAGCATTGCGCCCTACAGAGCCATGTTTGAAAAATTGTTTGAAATATGCGCTTTCTTTCACCGATGTACAAAAAGGGATAAAAGAAACTCTTAAGATAATGGATTCTGCTAGACAGGCAACAATAAACTTTGGTTCAAGATTAATCCAAAATAATACGACAGTATTTACACATTGTCACAGCTCTACAGTTGTAGCCATAATGATAGAAGCGAAAAAACAAGGCAAAAAATTCCAGGTGTACAACACTGAAACAAGACCAAATTTCCAAGGGAGAATTACTGCAACCGAGCTTTTGAAGGCAAAAATCCCTGTAACAATGTTTATAGATTCCTCAGCTACTTCTGCCATAAAAGATTCAGACCTTTTCTTGTTCGGGGCCGATGCAATTACAGCGCAGGGTTCTATCATAAACAAGATAGGCAATAAGATGATGGCAGAGATTGCAGAAAAATATGATGTTCCGAGATATGCCTGCACTATCTCATGGAAATTTGACCCGAAGACCGCCCTTGGCTACATCGAGAAACTCGAATCCAGGGACGAGAGAGAGATATGGCCGAATAAGCCTAAAAAACTCAGAATAAGTAATGTTATTTTCGAAGAAGTTGGGGCGGATCTTATAACAGGCATTGTGTCTGAAATAGGAGTTTTAGCGCCAAGCTCGTTTGTTGCAGAATTCTCGAAGAAGTACCCCTATCTCATAGAAAAACAGCAACCCATAATCAAGCGGATTCCTTAATGTTCTTTTCCAGCTTGCTTATGCGCTGAAGTAAGGCATCTATTTCTTCAACAAGCTTGGCGTGAACATCGAGTGCCTGGTCTAGTTTGCTCTGTATTATCCTCTTTGCATCATCCAGGCTCTTTTTACATAGAATCCTAGAGCCAAGATCAATCAGCACATTGGAACTATCCTCTATTTTCGCTTCTACGAAAATTCCCGGGCCCATAGGTGCGAGCATTCTTACATTTTTCTTCACATCTTTCAACTCATCGAAAGAGAGTTGACATGCTTGCAGCTCAGCGATTTGTTTTTCTAGAATCGCTAAGCTCTGCTCTACCTCCTTTATTCTAGAATCAAGGAGATTGAATTCCACAATTTTTTTCTCTATGTTCTTTTTTTCATCCTCTCTCGTTTTCTTGTCCAAATCGGTGCTCATTTTTTATTGTTTGTCTAATCGTTTGTCTGATTACTTATCGGATTTTAGTTAAAGTCTAAATAGCTTGCGGAAGAGTATGCTAGCGATAAAACTGAAAATAATGTAACAGAGAAGCCAACCAGCTCCGTCCCCGACTATAGGCAGATTAGCGCCCCACGAGATAATGTTGCCTACCCCTGCCATGTCTGTATACAACACTCTCAGCCCGTAAAAAGCCAGTATTAGGGGGATAAAAGTAATTAGCATAGGTTTGAAAGAGAGCCTCATATTCTCCATGCTTGCATCCAGCATTTCTTTTTGCAATTTTTCTATTTTTTCAGGCTCGTTCTTGCTTGCTTTCATCTCTTCTCTCAATTTTTTCTGTTTTTCCTTAAGCTCATTCAGCCTTTTTTGATTGGTCAATTTCTTGTAAGCCAGTGTAAGCAAAAACGAGAGGACTAAGGAAAATACTATCATGCTAAACAACGGGCTCCACTTCACAAATTCAACTAACATTTTTTTCTCCTTAAGTTGCTATGAATTTTCTCGCTAAAGGATGCATATCAAGGGCGTGCTGCTGTGCTATCTCTTCATAAAGCCTGTAGATGATCATTACACTTAGCAATATTCCAGTGCCTCTTACAAGCGCCCCAGTTATGTCCGCTAAGGAGGCAAGAAGTCCCACCGCCGCCCCACCCATCACTGTCAAGGGCATGATGTATCTCGAGAGTATTGTTTCAATTACCCTTGGGTCTCGCCTGAATCCAGGTATCTGTAGCCCAGAGGCGGTTATCTGTTCTGCCTGGCTAGCGGGGTCCATACCAGAAGTCTTCATCCAGAACACAGAGAACATCACTGAAGCAGCGACCATAAACAAGATATAGATCAAAGACTGCCACACCATCACTGGCATGAACGTGCCCTTGATTATATGTTCGACTATCCCAGCAGGCGGCGAACTTATCCAGAAAGCAAGCCCCGATACAGGTATTCCATCTGGGGTAAAGCCGCCTAAAAACGTCGGATTCCCCGCAACTCTTTCAGCCAGTGTAGCAAGTAAATTTACATTTGCGTGCAACGCAGCAGCTAATATTACAGGAATGTTGCTTGTATAGAAAAAAGCGAGAGGCCATCTTACACTAAAGCCGCGGATACGGCCAAAAGAAAGTGGCACCTCTACTTTTATCGCCTGGGTATAAACAACAATTATGAAAATGACGGCTGTTGCGGCTATAGCTGCAAATGCCACCGATGCCCCTATTGTGTCTGCATTAATGAGAGAGAAAATAAAAACAGGTATCTCCCCAACAGGTCGCAGAGTCTTTTCAGGCCCTAGGAAACCAAATGCTCTTACACAAAGCTGCCAGGCCACCCCCCCAACAATGAATAAGCCTACCCCGTTGCCAAAGCCCCATTTACTTATAACTTCATCCATTAGTATGACCATCACTCCGCCGAGGAAAAGCTGCACAACAAGGAGAGCTTCCATTCCCGGAATTGCCTGAAGGCCTTTCATCGCTACATACACCACTGCTTCGAAGATGCAGAAAAAAACAGCAAGTATCTTCTGCAAACCCTGGAAGACTTTCTTTCCCTCAGCAGTCTTCAAATCCAGGCCAAGAAGTCCCGAACCAACAAGAAGTTGTAGTACTATGGATGCTGTAACAATAGGCCCTATCCCCAAAGACATCAGACTACCGAAACTTGCTCCTAGGATAATAGAGAGATATGTGAACCTGCTCAACGCATTCTGGCTCAGGCCGTAAAGGGGGATATTTGACAGGATGAAGAAAAATATAAGTATGATAATGGTCCATTTGACTTTTACGCCGAATCCTACCCTTTTTTCAGCAGGGCCTTTTACTTCCGGCAAGTTTACAAGCAAATCTTTTAAAGACATTTTATTGAATTTTTTATTGCTCTATTGAATCTTCTCTATTTTGCCCCCTGATTTTTCTATTTTTTCTTTTACCTTTTTTGAGAAACTGCTCGCCCGGATATTAAATTTGTCTCTCAATATACCATTACTTAACACCTTATAGCCCTTGAGCTCTATTTCTATCCCTTCGGGAGTTCTCTTTCCAATACCCTCTTTTATCATTTTTTCAGCATGCTCCTGGATCTGTGAAAGGCTAATAACCTTGCTTTTTGCCTTCAGTTTCTTCATACTAGTGAAACCTCTTTTTCCCATGTAATCTGGAGCATATTTCCATACCCATGTTAGTTTTTGCCCTGCTCTTTTTCCTGTTCCTGCCATCCCCTTTCCGCCCTGCATTCCTTTCCCCCTATAGTTGTTTCTAGCACCCATGCCACAACTTCTTTTTCCCCTGATTCGTGAGCGTTTGTTCCTTTTTTTCTTCATTTTATAGCATCTTCATAATTAGCTCATTTATCTTTTCATTTTTCCCAAGGATTCCTACGGGGAACAATTTTCTAGTATCTTTTTTGAAGCCGCCTCTTGGGGGATGCAAAGAAAAGAATTTTTTAATGCCCAAGTCTTCCAATTTCTTCTTTCCTTGGATAATCTCTTTAGCAAAATTGTTTGCTGTTTTTTCTTCTATTTTTAGTGGCTTATTTCCAGGAAGCCTTGCTCTTTTGATAAGTAGGCCAATTAAAGTCTCTTCTGCGAGAGCACCATAAGATACATAATTTTGGATTTTTTTCAATTTTCCAGCTAACGCCGGCGTATCGTCAACAATTACACAAGCGAATTTTTTTCTTAATCTTAGTTTGTCTAACGTGTTTCTGACATCCGGTGGGACATTAACTTTGCCCCCTACTCTTAGAATTATTATTTTTGCCATTTTTTTACGTATAGGTCCCTAGTTTTTCTAGGGCTATCATGCAAGCTCTTATCAGATTAAATTTTGTTTTTGTTTGGCCAAAAGTTCGACTATATATATCTTTTATCCCAGCGAGCCTCAAAACTTTTTTGCACTCATCCTCTATTGCTAATCCCGTTCCCTTCGGGGCAGGCATCAATTTTATTCTGGAACTTCCGCTCTTGCCCTCCACAGTAAAAGGGATGCTGTGCGGTTCCTTGCAAGTACAATCAAAAGCTCCACACCCTCTTTTAACCTTGATAAGATTGAGTTTTGCTCTAGCTAATGCCTTTTGTTTCGCTGGAACAGTCTCTTTCGCCTTGCCATAGCCAACTCCAACGTGTCCTTTTTTATCTCCTACCACAACCATGCACGCAAAGCTCGGAACATTCCCCTCCGCGCTCTTTTTTTGTGTTTGTCTCCAAGGCCTTCTTTTTCCGCCCCCAAACTTGCCTTTAGCTTGTCCGATATTTATTAAGTCTGACTCCAACTTAGGAATAAGGAAATCAACTATCTGTGCTTCAAGGATTCTCAAGTTCTTTTCGAATATCTCATCAATGTCTTTTATTTTTCCGCTCTTTACATCTCTTCCTAATTTGGTCTTTGGATTCCAGCCTGTTAGGAGAGCCTCCCTTTCTTTTTCCCTCATCTCTTCTTCTCTACTTTTTTTCCTCTCTTCTATTTTCTCTAGCTCTGTCTCTGGTCCCCTCATTTCTTCAAGCTCCTTCTCAATTTGCGGACCTATTTTTTCTTCTATCTTAATTTCCATCCCTTCTCTCTTCTTCTCTACCCTTTCTATTTCCTTTTCTTTTTCTTTCTTTACCATTTTATTTCATTAACGTGGTCTTTATTCTCTCAAATATTCTGCTCAAGGCATCGGCATTTTTAGTATGAGCTCCTCTTATCCTTTCTTCAGTAGGCAAGACTCTTTCGTCACATCCCACCTCCAATCCGCCATCAATTGCCCCCCTTATAGCGGCATAAATTTTTGAGCCTTTTGTAGAACGGTGCAAACCTATGTCAATAATTGCTTTTTTAATTCCTTTCTCGCGGGCTTTTTTTGCGATAAGTACGCCGGTCAAGTAAGCCGCCGGAAGATTTTTGAAACTAAACTTCCACCCCATTTTGCCAAGTTCCTTGGAATGAGCATAACAAGCTGTGAAATCTTGCGCTTCTCTACTTTTTACTATCTGAGTGATGATGTACTTGTTAGTCTTTCTTATGACAATTCTCGGCAATCCAGCTCTGAGTAGCAGGCATCTTCTTTTATAATCCGTTTTTCCTTCTAACCTTCGTCTAAATGCAACCCTTATTAGCTTTTTCCTTGTCATTTTACCCCCATTTCTCAACTAGCCCCGCAATTTCTTTTCTGTTTTTTATCATTCCTGCTTTAGAGAGGCGCATGAGCCTCCGTTTTTGTATTGTTCCTATCTTTTTCTCAGCGCTCATTTCATAAATGCATCGCCTAAGTTTCCTTATTTTTCTAATGTACTCCTTTTTGTGTTTGTTTAGTGTTTTCTTCCTTTTTCCAATACCTCTTACTCTTCCTTTTCTTTTCCTAAATTGTCTTAATTTTCCTGCTCTTCTTTTTATTCCTACAACCGCCTTTTCCTTGATCGCCTTTTCCTTAATTAATACCCTTATATCCTCCCTTGTTATAGCTTCCTTTATTTCATTAACTCTTGAAGGGTCGAACCATACTCTATTCTCGCCGACCCCTAGTACCCTGGCTGCAATTCTTCTTTGTAAACTTAAGGTTTTCATTTTTCAAGAGCCACCCTTCTCATCTCTTTCTTCTCCTTGTGTTGCACAGGCGCTGTTATCTTTGGCTGTTCTTTTTCAATCTCTT
>JAIMAW010000025.1 GCA_023511755.1 Candidatus Pacearchaeota archaeon
CCTTTAAGATAAGAGCATATCAGAAGGTGGCCAGAATTCTCGATGAACTTCCTGAAGATATTGTTGAAATCTACAAATCTCAGGGCTTTCCAGGACTTGAAAAGATTCCTGGAATTGGCGAGGGGATTGCAAAAAAAATCGTGGAATTCATTGACAAGGGCACCTTTCAGAAGTATGAAGAAGTTATGCAAAAAGTTCCTCCAGATCTTCTGGCGCTTATGGGTGTGCCGGGAATTGGTCCGAGAACGCTGAAGCTTATCTATGACAATTTCAAGGTTACAACGATGGATGAATTTTTGAAAGTTCTTGATGATCAAAGACTTTTAGAGCTCCCTGGAATGGGAGAGAAGAAGATTGAGAATAGTATCTTGTTGCTGCACACCACAATAGAAGAGCTTCTTCCCCATCCTCTAAAAACGCAGCTTAGGTCAGTTTCTATCAATGACCTGCCACCAGGCTTTGATTATTATGCTCTTGGCCATATTCATTTCTCAGCGATACTAAATAAGGAAGGGAAAATATTCGCTTATCCAGGGCCCTTATTTCCTAGTAATTTCTCAGAGCTTGAGCGCCAGCATGAAGCAACCTTTCTTATTATAGAAGCAAAGGAGGGTATGATAAAAGAAGAAGACATTAGAAAAATCTCCATTGGCTTCGGAAATGTGGTTAACCTAGAAGTTAACGCAGACAACGAGACTCCTATATCTTTGAAAGAGAAAATATCTTCAGAACTCGAAAAGAAAGCCAGAGAGCTCAAGGAAGCTACAGTAACTTTAAAAGTTTATGGCCTGCTCAAGGAGGGCAAAACATCTGAAATAGACTTCTTGTCCATAGAAGAAGAAGCGAAAGCAAAGGGTGCGAGATGCATGTTGCGGAATGTCTCGCAGCTGAGCAGCAGGGAGTTCGACATAAAAATAGAGGATATTGAATCAAAGGATATTGAGGAGATAGAGCAGTCCACTCTGAAAAAGGCATTGGACGAGGGGCTCATTTCAGAGGAAGATGTAAAAAACTTCTTTTCTTTTACAAGAATATTTAATATCGATAAAATAGAGGGCGAGAGTTCCGGAACTTTTGAAACAAGGATTGTAAGGGAAACTGTGAAAGCTCTGGGAATAGAGGAATTATGGGCCTAAAAAACAGAAATAGCAAAATAAAATGATAATCAAGAGAATAAAGCTACACAATATAAGGAGTTATGCCCAGGAAGAGATAGTGCTGCCTAGGGGCAAGGTGCTCTTGAGCGGGGACATAGGCTCAGGTAAAAGCACTGTTCTTTTGGCAATAGAGTTTGCTCTTTTCGGCTTACAAAGAGGGCTAGTAGAGGGGGCATCTCTCTTGAGGAATGGCCAATCAGAAGGAAGCGTGGAGGTTGATTTCTTGATAGGCGGCCACAACATCAGCATAAGGAGAAACCTGAAAAGAACCAAGGACTCTGTTACGCAATCCAGCGCATTTCTCGAGATTGATGGGAAAAGGAGAGAACTTACAGCCACGGAATTGAAAAGCTTTATTCTAGAGATTATGAACTACCCCCCTTCTCTTTTGAATAAGAAAAACCTTATCTACAGGTACACGGTCTATACGCCCCAAGAAGAAATGAAAAGGATAATGTTAGAAGATGCGGAGGCAAGGCTCGACACCCTCAGAAAAGTTTTTGATATTGACAAATACAAGCGTATTGTTAGCAACAGCGAGATTTTCGTAGCTAAACTCAAAGAGAACAAGAAAGAGAAAGAAGGGCAGCTTGTAGATTTGCCCTTCAAAAAGGAGCAGCTCCGGAAGAAAGAGGAGTCGGAAAAAGAGTTAAACAAACAGATTCGTAAAATCACCCCACTTCTCCTAAAAAACCAGCAAGATGTTACAGAGCTCAGGGCCAGAGCTAGAAGCGAAGAGGCCAATTTAGAGATGCTCAACAAAAAGAAAGTTAGGGTAGCTGAGCTTGATGTTCAGTTACAAGAGAAGAACAGTCAGATTAAGGCCTTGGAAAAAGAGAATGAGGAGCTTGATGCCGAGATTAGAAGGCTCAGGAATGAACTCAAAACCCCTGAGAGAGAGGATAATTTGGCAAAGAGAAAAAACGAAGAAGAGGTTTTATTGAGGAATGGTAGGGCAAATGAAAAAATTTTAAGCAGAGAACTAGCAATGTTGATTGTTAAAAAAGAGAAGCTCATGGAGGATTCAAAAAAAATTTCACAATTGAATTTTTGTCCTGTCTGCAAACAGACAGTCACTCCAGAGCATCGCAATAATATTGTAAAGGAAATCGAAATCGAGCTCGAGGAGATAAACAATGAACTAGAAAGAAAAGAGCCTATTGTTCTAGAATTAAGGCAAGAGATAGAAAGGCTCGAAAAAAGTATGAATGAAATTGTAGAAAAAGAGAAAGAGATTTTAGCTTACAAACTTAGGTTGAAAAATCTACAGGAGAAAGAACTAAGAAAGTTGCGAATTTTGAACTCAATAAATGAAATTGCTAAAAAGATAGGGGAGCTAGAGAAAAATAAAGCAGAAGAAATGGAAGAGATGAAGAAATATAAACATGTAGAAGAGCAGCATGAAAAGACGATTGCTCTTTTGGAAGAAAAACAGAGGGAAGAGAGGAAAATAGCGATGGAAAAAGCGGGCCTCGAGCAAGCCCTCAAAGACATAAATCAAGAGATTATTGAGTTAAAAAAGGAGATTGAGAAGAGGGAAGAGGCTAAGGAAAAAATAATCAAATTACAACATCTCCAGGACTTTTTGACCAAAAACTTTTCACTTATTATGGAGATGATGGAAAAGCAAGTTATGATAAAACTAAATGCCGAGTTTAATATTCTGTTCAAAAAATGGTTCAGCATGCTTGTCGATGATGCTACTCTCGAGGTGAGAGTGGATGCTGATTTTACCCCAAAAGTAGAACAAAATGGGTATGAGATAAGCTACGCTTATTTGAGCGGTGGCGAGCGTACGGCCCTTGCCCTTGCTTACCGGCTTGCGTTGAACCAGGTTATAAATTCGATACTTAGCAAACTAAATACCAGGAACTTGTTAATCCTTGACGAGCCAACCGACGGTTTCTCTAGTGAGCAGCTCGACAAAATGCGAGACATCCTTAACGAGCTGAAGACAGAGCAACTTATCCTAGTGAGTCACGAACCAAAAATAGAGTCTTTTGTCGAGCAAATTATAAGGTTCACGAAACAGGGGCACGTAAGCAAATGCGAGCGATCCTGATAGTTGTTTTTTGGGTATCAAACATAGATCAAAGGAAAAAGTATTTAAACAAATCAAACATAAAAAAAAATATGAACAAAATATCCTTATTTTGCTATATCTGCTTGGGATCCCTATTCCTAGCCGTATTGCTTGTCTCTCTATCGTCTGCACAAGAGAACAAGCCACTAGTTATCGAGAAACAAGTAATTCATGATGTTGTAACAATGGAAAACATCAACATCCCGGCAGAATATAATTTTACGGTGAATAACCCCAATAATTTTGATGATTTTTTTAAAATCTATACTCTTCTTGATGCTAAGCTTGCCCCCATCAAGAAATATCCTATAGCGGCCGGCCTGAGAACAAACTTTGTTGTAACATTACTTCCAACGGAATCGTTGAAAAATAAATGTGGCGAAGGCTCTTGCCAAGTCCAATATTATCTTAAGGCAGACAGGAGCGGCGTTGTAGAAGATACTTTCTCCGTGAGGATACTGCCTCTTGATAAGATAATCAGCATAAATGTACCTTCGAGCATAACCCGTGACGACACGATGATTATATTTAATGTGACAAACAAGGAGAACATAAATTTCAGGGAAGTCCAGCTCACTTTCGATTCCGAGTTCTCTAAGATAGAAAAGAAATTTACTCTAGGCCCGAAGTCCTCGGAGAGAGTCGAGATGCAGCTCGATACAACCAAGCTAAAGACGGCCAAGTTTGGAGATTATGATACCAAGCTGAAACTGTTTATCAATAATGAGTACGAGTATGTCATCATACAACCAATAACTCTACAAGAATTTACAAGCATAACAACGACAGAAGCAAGCAAATTTAGCTTCTTTGGTTTTACGAGGACAATAACAAAGAAGAACGAAGGGAACAGCGCAAAATTGATAACAATCGAGATAGTCAAAAATAGATTTGAACATGCCTTCACTTCTTCTAGCATTCCGGCTACCTCGGTAGAGGCGTCTGGTGCCCTAGTAACGCTGAAATGGCAACGTGAGCTTGAGCCAGGCGAGTCCTTCACCCTAGAAGTTTATACAGATTATACCATCCCGGTGATAACCTTGATACTAATTATCCTCGCTGCACTTGGCATATGGCTAGCCAAAAGGCCGAGGGTTATAGTCAAGAAGAAAGCGTTCAAGGTCAAGACAAAAGGCGGAGAGTTTGCACTGAAGATTGTCCTACTCGTAAAAAATATTGGTAAAGAAATTAAAAATGTCAAATGCATAGATAGGGTGCCACATATGGTCAAGATATACGAAAGATTTGGCGTAGCCAAACCGGATAAAATCGAGAAAGAAACCCTTACATGGAATTTTGGAGACCTTGCACCCGGAGAAGAGAGAGTTATCTCTTATATCATCTACAGCAAAATTGTTCCCGTAGGTGCGATCACCCTGCCAAGAGCGATGGTGTCCTACACCGATGCGAAGGATATGAGGAGAGGAGCCCATTCTAATACTCTCGTTGTGATGGGCGAAGCGAAATAAATTTAAATACTCGCCATTATTTTTATTCTTATGGGTTATATTTCAGTGCAGCAAGCATTGGACAAAAAAAGAGGCACGGTAGCATTGCGTGGATGGGTATATCGCGAAAGCAAATTGAAAGACAAAATTTTTATCGTATTGCGAGATTCTACAAATATCGTTCAGTGTGTCATTAAAAAAAATAAGGTAACCGAGAAAGAATGGGTAGCCGCTAGTAAACTCCTTATCGAATCTTCGGTAGTTTTAGAAGGCTCTTTAAAAGAAGACAAAAGAGCTCCTACAGGTTATGAGGTAGAGGTTTCTAAGCTCCAGGTTATAAGTTACGCTGAACCGTTTCCAATAACAAAAGAAATTAATGAAGCGCTGCTTCTTGACAGAAGGCATTTGTGGATTAGAAGTCGCAAGATGACTGCAATCCTCAAGATAAGAAGTACAGTTTTTGGAGCAATTCACGAATTCTTTAGAGCTAGAGGTTTTTATGAATTCCAGTCACCGATAATAATTCCTGGTGGCGCTGAAGAAGGCCCCACTTTATTCGAGATAAAATATTTTGACAAAAAAGCTTACTTGACACAAACGTGGCAGCTGTATGCAGAGTCAGCGATATTCGCTCTAGAAAAGATTTATACCATCGCTCCAAGTTTCCGCGCCGAGAAGTCAAAAACTGCAAGGCACTTGACGGAATATTGGCATGCTGAGATGGAGCTGCCATGGGTTGACCTGAATGGGCTTATAGACTATGCAGAAAAGCTAATAAGACATATTGTCAAGAGAGTTTTGGAGAATAATCAAAAAGAAATGGAGATTCTAAATAGGGACGTCAAAAAACTTAAGCCGATATTAACAAAATCTTTCGCTAGGATTACTTACGATGACGCCCTAAAACTTTTGAAGAAGAATTTCAATATAGCTATTCCTTGGGGCAAAGATTTGCGAACGATAGAAGAAGACAAATTGAGTCGGTTGTTCGATACCCCCGTATTCGTGACACATTACCCCAAAGAGATTATGGCTTTCTATAAGCCCCGTGATCCGAAGAATCCTAGAGTTGCACTATGTTTTGATCTAATAGGCCCAGAAGGTCATGGGGAATTGATCGGTGGAAGCATCAGGGATCTGGACATAGAGGAGCTAAAACGCTCGCTAAAAAGCAAAGGCGAAAAGATAGAGGATTATAGTTATTACCTCGACACAAGGCGCTACGGAAGTGTGCCCCATGGAGGGTTTGGCATGGGGGTCGAGCGAGTAGTTAAGTGGCTCTGTGATCTCGCCACAATAAAAGACGCGATTGCATTTCCAAGAACTCCCGAGAGGTTTAGGCCATAAAAATATCTTTTATAAGCTTACCACAAAATACTAAAAATGAAAATAAGTTCAATTGAGTTGGAGTGGCTTGGTCATGCTGCATTTAAAATAAATTTCAAAGGCAGATCTCTCTATATTGACCCCTACCAAATTCAAGATGAGGCTAAAGCAGACATAATTCTTGTGACTCATAGCCATTATGACCATTGTTCACAACAAGATATAGAAAAACTTGCCAAAGATGGTACGATTGTAATCGCAACTCCAGATTGCCAGAGCAAATTGGCCCGATTGAAACAAAAGATAACTATAGAACTAATTGAACCGGGTAAAGAATTTACGATTAATGATATAAAAATTAAAGCTATCGAAGCTTACAATCCTAGTAAAAAGTTTCATCCAAAAAGTGAAGAGTGGGTCGGTTATATCATACAGTGCAATGGCGCAATTGTTTATCACGCAGGCGACACCGACCTAATCAAGGAAATGTCCAATTTAACAGGTTATGGAAAACGAGGGAATTATTTTATAGCCCTATTGCCAATCGGGGGGACATACACAATGAATGCAGAGGAGGCTTCCGAGGCCGCCGCGCTAATAAAGCCAACGGTCGCTATTCCGATGCATTATGGCACTATAATCGGCTCAGCGAGCGATGCAGAAAAGTTTGTCAAGTTGTGTGAAGAAAAAGGTATCAGTGCGAGAATTCTAGAAAAATCTTGAAGGCCAAAATATGTTTTATTTTATAACTAATTTTTTATAGTTTTTTTATTATTTTTGCCAATGGCAAGAGAAATTATTATTGGAAAGCAATATCCCGAGGTTCTAAAAACCTTGGCTAGAGAGTATCTC
>JAIMAW010000026.1 GCA_023511755.1 Candidatus Pacearchaeota archaeon
ATAACAAAGCCGGTCAAAATAGAAACAGTTATTGCTACAAAGACCATATACTTGGCTATATCATTCACCTTCTTTTGCAATGTCAATTCTTTTTCTGCTGTAGAGATCATTCCAGCAATTTTTCCAAATTCCGTATTCATTCCTGTATGCAGAACTTTTGCAATACATTTCCCACTAACAACATGCGTTCCCATATAGACAACATTGTTTTCATTGTAATTTTTCTCGGTTTTTGCAGCAAATTTTTTTATTGCTTGCAATTCTCCTGTCAATACTGCCTCATCAACTTGCATTTCTTTTCCTTCTACAATAAGACAATCAGCCGGAACCTTCTCGCCCGTTCTCAAAATAACTATGTCGCCAGGAACTATCTCTTTGGAAGGAATCGTTTTTTCTTTGCCGTCCCTTATAACTATTGAAATTGGCACAAGTATTTGTCGCAGTGCCTTGATTGCTTTTTCTGCTTTGTACTCTTGAAAGAAACCAATTGTAATTACTAAAACTATGACTCCCAAGAGAGTGTATCCTGTGATGGTTTTTCCGACGATGAACGAGAGCAATGTCGCAACAAAAAGCAAATAGACAACAAAATTTTTCTTTATTTGTCTTAGAAGAATTTGAAGAGGATAAACCCGTAAAATCTCTTTTATTTCATTATATCCATATTTTTCAAGTCTTCTTTTTGCTTCTTCCTCAGATAGCCCCTTACGACTATATTCTGAAAGTGATAATGATTCACCTGCTTTTACCATAAAATGTTAAAGATGGGGGGCATTAAAAACTTAACTAAATAATATTGTAACAGGGGGGCTATACAAATATTTTTATATCGTTATTTCGATACAGTTTCTGTATTGTATCCATAAGAGGGGCAAAATGGTGAATTTTTTGGATTTGCTTGGAAATGAAGTTTTAAAACCATTCTTTAGTTCGATCATTTTAACGCCTTCTGTTCTTGTAAGCATTTCTTTAGTTGTAATCGTAGCAGCATTTTTAGCTTTTATTTCTAAGCTGTTGAAACAAGAAATTGTTATTGCTTATGTTGTTGCAGGAATTGTTCTAGGACCTTTAGTCTTGGGGCTCATTCAAGATAAAACAGTGATAAATGGATTTGCTGAAATTGGGATAACTTTTTTACTTTTTACCGTTGGTCTAGAGATGAGTTTCAAAAAATTGAAAGGGGGCATAAAAGATTCTTTGATTGCCGGGATAATCCAAGTAGTCACCGTAACCTTAGTAAGTTATTTTATTCTTGTTGCTTTTGCATTCTCTAGGGTAGAGGCCTTGTGGTTGGGAGTTGCCATTGCTTTCAGCTCAACAGTTGTAGTGACAAAAATCCTTGCAGACAAGAATGAGCTGAACACATTACATGCAAGGTTTATTATAGGAATAATGTTAGCGCAAGACATCTTGGCTATAGTTGTCTTGGCTGTTTTAACAAAAGAATTTACTATTCCCTTTATTGCCTTCACATTGACAAAAATAATTTTGCTAGTACTTCTGGCCTTTTTAGCTACATTTGTTGCTAAAGGAATTTTCAAGAAAGCTTCTTCCTCTGTTGAATTGCTTTTTATAATATCTCTTGCATTTTTATTCTTGTTTGTCTTGTTGGCATATTTTCTTAATTTCTCTATAGCTATCGGAGCATTTGCTGCAGGAATTATTCTGGCGAACACACCTTATAAACTAGAAATAGAGACGGGAACTAAGGCTCTAAGAGACTTTTTTTCAGTAATGTTTTTCGTGTCAATAGGAATGTTGCTTGCAAACATATCTAAAGATATTATCTTGCCTTTAATCCCTGTTCTTTTAGTGCTAATCGTCTTCGAACCATTAGTTACTGCACTAGTCTTAAGATTCAAAGGATACAAAACAAGAACTTGTTTGGACATAGGGTTTTCTTTTGCGCAACTTAGCGAGTTCACTCTGATTTTGATGCTCTCTGCACTCAGCTTAGGAATAATTAGTCAGAAAGCCTTTGACTTGATTGTTTTGGCAGCAGTCATCTCAATTGCAATAACTCCTTATACTATCAAACTAGGCAAACCTCTTTATCCTATTTTCAAATTTTTAGATAAAATTAAAACAAGCGCTGAAGAAGAAAGGCCTTTAGCCAGCAAAAAGGCAATCTTTTTGTTTGGTTGCCATCGAATGGGCTCTGTATTTTTGAAAAACCTTGAAAAAGATAAAGAAAAAATTTTCGTTGTTGATTTCGACCCAGAAATAATCAAGTCTTTGACTAAGAAGAAAATTTCTTGCGCTTATGGCGACATCAGTAATGTTGAGTTTATTAATAAATTACCCATAGAGAACGCTGAACTTGTATTGTCTACAGTTCCAAAAAAAGAAGAAAATCTTCTGTTGTTGAAAACAATCAAGGCCAGAAATAGACATGCTTTTATTGCTGTTGTGGCTGAGAAAATCCATGATGCTCTGGAGTTGTATGATGCAGGAGCAGATTATGTTATTATGCCATTCATAACTGGCGCAGAGCACAGCATTGAACTAATAAAAAACCTGGACAAACAGGAATTCAAAAAGTTCAGAGGAGAACAAATTAAATATTTGGAAGAATTGCACCGAGTTTTGTATTAAATCTATTAAGAAATTGATTTTATCCCCATTTCTCTAAGCTGGGTCTTTGAGATTGTTTTGAGCAACTGTGTAACATTTGAAACTTCTCTCTTGGCTTTTACCCATAACTGCTTATTCTTAATGAAAGCATTTGGCCACTTCTTTTTGAAGGCGCTAATATATTTTTCTTGCACGCTCAAAGGAGGTCCTCTAACGAGATAATATTTTGGCGGCTCTCTTAAGATGAAATAAAATTTTGCTTCAAGTGTTTTTTCATTAAACTCGAAATCGCTTCTCAAGATTTTGAAATCATTTTTCTTTAACAAGAAATAAAGGAACTCATAAAGTTTCTTGAGTTTTGCTCCTGCAATATCAATTTTATTTTTCGAGCTCACAGCTTTTAATATTATAAATTTTGCTTTTGATTTTTTTGCTATGCTTCTTAGCTTTTCAATATCAATTTTTTCTTTGAAAAAATAAGATTCCCTTGGGCCTTTCAAAAACTTTTTGGCAGTTTCAATAAATTTTTTTAGAGTTTCATGGCTTAGTGCAGCGCAAGCATTTCTTTCTTTCTGGACAGGATCGACCAAAACAATAGGGCTATGCAGTTTGGCTTCGTTCATCTCTTCGAGAAGTTGTTTTTTGTTCTTATAATGGCGCTTTGGGTCAATGATAATCCTTGTTTCAAAATTTATGGGCATTTCCCATTTTGCTACGTTATTTATAAATTTCAAGAAAGAACCGTAATACGAAACAAGGACTTCTAGGGCATAGCCACTAAAGCCCCGAATGTGGCTTTCAGCGCCATAACAATCCGCAGCATAACAAAAAGCCTTGGCGAGTTTGATTTCATCAGCAAGTTTTCTGTTTTTTTTGATTTGGCCAAGAACGTAGGAGACGTGCAATGGAGAAATATCTGTAATATTCAGGGCTTCTGAAGCTTTTTTTATTGCTAGAATTGGAATCAACTCAAGAACTAGATCCTTGAACTTGACTTGGAAATAGTTGCGGGAGCCTTTCAAGAGGATATATTTAATTTTCGCGCGTTTCATGGCTTGTTCTAGGAGCTTGGATAATTCTAGTGATTTTGTCTTGAATCTTGCATAAGGAAACAAAATAAAGATATCAATATCATAATTTGCATCGCGCTTAACTAAGGTCTGTTTTGCTAGAGAGCCCCCAACAAAAATTTTTGCCCCATATCCCTTGAGTGATGGTTTCAGCTTGGCTTCGAATTCTATTAAGGTTTTATCTATAGCAAGTTTTTCTTCATTAGGGGGCGTTATCTTTTCTATGACGTTTTGCAATATTTGGTTTGTGTTTGTTTTATTTTTCATTTTTCCTCTTTTTCTTGCTATGGGAAATGTTTTTAAATTTATAAATCTAACCTGTATCAGAAAAAAAGAGGCCACGTTCAGAAAATGCTTTTGAAAGTAAAACCCCTACATTTGTTAGCAGGCAGGCCGATTGCTATTTTACACGAGGAAACTGCGCATTATCTTAACTTGCATGCTGGTGAGCGCATAAGAATAAAAAGCTATGGCAAAAGGAAAGAAATTGTCGCGCCGATAGATATTACGGGTGGCAGGACAATACTGAGCCACGATGAAATCGCTCTTTCACAGGAAATAACGAAGGAGCTGCATCTCAAGAGTAAGGGCATAGTGGATATCACCCCCGCCCTGAGGCCCCTGAGTCTAAGTTATATACACAAGAAACTTGATAACCATAAGTTAACTTTCACGGAAATATACTCAATAATTTCGGATATTGTAAACAATGAACTTACAGAAGCGGAAGTCGCTTTCTTTGTCGCCTCAACTTACCTGAATGGTATGGACCTCGAAGAGACGGCCGCCATGACGCAGGCAATGGTAAAAACTGGCCACCAGCTCAAGCTCAACAAACAAATGATAATTGACAAACACGGTATTGGGGGCATAGAGGGCAACAGAACCACGCCGATAGTTGTAAGCCTCATAGCTGCTGCAATTGACCAGCTCAAGCTGAATGCTGCGATGCCAAAGACAAGTAGCAGGGCTATAACGAGCGCAGCGGGCACGGCTGACGTCATAGAAACAGTTGCGCGAGTCGAGTTCTCAATGCCCGAGCTTCAAGGGATCATTAACAAGACTAACGCTTGTTTAGTCTGGGGCGGCTCTCTCGGACTTGCCCCAGCAGACGATAAAATAATCCAAGTGGAGAGGATCCTCGCGCTCGATCCGGAGGCACAGCTGATAGCCTCGATATTGTCAAAGAAACTATCTGTGGGTGCAACGCATGTCCTTATTGACATCTCGTATGGGAAAGATGCGAAAGTTAAGGACCGGGGCGAGGCTGAAAAACTCAAGGACAAATTCGAGAAAATAGCGGCAAAACTTGGGCTTAATATTAAAGTTGTCTTGACAGACGGTTCTCAGCCTATCGGCAACGGTATCGGCCCGCTTCTCGAGATGAGAGACGTGTTCCTTGTCTTGAAACAGGAACAAAACAAGCCTCTTGACCTAGAACAACGTTCCGTTTTCCTTGCCACCGAAATACTCTCGTTCGTGCTTAACATGAAGAGAGAAGAGGCAGAGACAATAATCAGAGGTATCCTCTTATCAGGCCAGGCATTCAAAAAATTTGAGCAGATAATTGAGGCACAGCATGGCAGCCTCGGATTTCTTGACAAGATAAAACTCGGACGATTCAGATATGACTTCAAAGCAAACAGACATGGTACAATCGCAGAGATAAGCAACCGGAAGATGTCACATATCGCTAGGATGGCGGGCTCGCCTGCTGACAAAGGTGCGGGCATCTTCCTTTACAAACATGTTGGGCAGCAAGTAAAAAAGAATGAAAAACTTTTCACCATCTTTGCCGAAACGAGAGATAAACTAAACTATGCAATAAGGCTATCGCAAAGGACTTGGCCCGTTTTGGTGAAATGATTTTTACAGTTATTATCCCCAGAACTTTTTTCCGAGCAATTCCCACAGAACAAGTAATATGTCGAGTATGAACAGAACAACGATGGTGGCCTCAAGAATAACCATTCTTTTTGTCTGTACCCTCTCCCATCCCTTCGAGTAAAGCGCTTCAAGCAAGTCGAGCTTTTCTTTGACGCTCGATTTCCATTTGTCAAGATAGAATCTCGTGGAAGAAGCAACATAAATCTTCCCGAGGTAAGAGTCATCGATAAGCTTGATGAAGTTCTCTACCTTTTCCTTTACTTCTGAAACCTCAAGCTTAACTTGAGAGAGCTTGTTTATCACGCCCCTGCCAGTAAAAAATCTTTTCTTGCTGAGCTCTTCGTAAGTCGCCTCAATCACATTGTCGAGAAATTGATCATAAACCCTAAGTTCGGTCAGCTCAATGACGGCATACTCCAAGACATCAGGTACGTCATAACTTTTCCTAGGGTCATAGACCAGCGCGGAATTGAAATCAATGACAGTCAAATCGTCGTTGTAATAAGAAAGGGCTGTCTTCAAAACGTCTTTTACTTCTTGGTCGCTCAGTTCCCTCTCCTCGTATCTCAACATTCTTGCTATCTCGCCGCCGAATCTTTTTTTCAGATCATCTGGTTTCCATACCCTCTCAAATTTCTGGATAAAGAAAAGAGTGTAATTGCCTACCGCCTTTTCTGTCTCTATATCTGGTTTTGGTATGAAATTTTTAATCTCTTCGAGAAGCTTGTTCAAAAAAGTATAAGCCTTCTTTTTCAGCTCTGCCTCAGATGAGTTCAACAATTTTGTGATTTCCCTCGTAGAGCCTCTGACACTAGTCCAAAGCCTTATTGTGACAACACCAAAATCATAAATCTTTATATCAAGTGCCCATTCATTCCCTTTAATTTTCTCTTTTGCGGCCCTGAGGAACAATGGCGGTGTCTTGTACTACAC
>JAIMAW010000027.1 GCA_023511755.1 Candidatus Pacearchaeota archaeon
ACAGTTATTTCTAATGCTTCCTCATCCCTAAAATTCACCTTTCCCTCCTTCTGCATTGCCCTGATCTGGTTGATAATTTCGCTTCTTATCATCTGGTAGGAAGGGTAATCGATAAGCTCGGCCCCATAGTGCACCATATCAATCAGTTTCCCCCTGTCAAAATTGCTTTCAATCAACGCAAGGTCGGGGTCGGCGAAAGCCTTTGCCTTATCTTTTGCTTCCTCTCCCACTTGTTTTGCTACAGTCTGAAACCACTTATTCAGAATTGGTCGCATGACCTTATATCTGAATATTCTGTCTTTCCAATAGAACTTGCCCTTGGTAACCCCTGCTTCGAAAAGATCGGACATCTTCCTATTGAACATGTCGGAGATGAATGCCCCAAGGGCAGCGAAGGAAGCATTTGTTAGCTCCTGGTCCCCACAGCCCGCAACTCTTCCAAAAAGCTCATTAATCACCCCTTTTTGCGCATTTCCTTTTTCTTGGTTGAAAAAGGCATAATAACCTGTTCCTTCCAGACTTTTTATTGAACTTGAAATGCAATCCCTCAAAAACTCGAGGTGCATCTTTGACACTTCTTCCCTAAACTGAGGGATGTCGCCATATTTTTTCCTTAGTTTCTCCTCTGCCCTCTCAATATCCAGAGCAACTCTATCAGCATTCGGAATATACACTTCATTCCAAGCCCATTCGATAAACCTCTTAAAGTTAGTTACCCACAACGAGGGCAGCTTGACATTCCATCCCCTTTTCTTCTCCACTACTGCAATTTCTGGGAAAACTGGCAAGTTCCCCCCAAAGAGATACTTAAATTCGTCAGCACAGCCTAAAGAAAAAGGGAGACTGTCTACTACGACTAATGGCTTGTCCCCTTCAAAAAGCGCTTCTAATCCAGATCCAGCCATGGGAAACCAAGGAGAAACTTGCTTATAAATCTTTCGCTTATTGTCATTGTATAATAGTAACGAAACCCGAATGTATTCACAATTTCTTCCATTCACAACCTTTTCTTGATTCTTACGGCTGTCGGCGCCTCGCCGCCATGCCATGTGAACCTGGGCCTTACTCTCATTGGATATATTCTTTCAGAATTGTCGTCAAGAATTATCGCAGAGCCCTTGAGCCTAGGCAGATTGTCCAGGTAGTTCTTGATGTCCGCAAGCAGATAAGTCTGCATGATGTAGTTCAGCGAGTCAATGTCGGGCTTGGCCGTAACTCTATGGCTAATGACTATATCGCTCTGCGTCATGACATCATGATGTATCATGCCTGGTTGCTGTGTCGCAATAGCCACACTAATTCCCGGCTGCCTCCCCTCTCGCAATAGCTGAATCAAGGCATCTGTTGCAGCTGTCTTGCCATGCAAAGGCAAGAATTCATGGCCCTCGTCAATACAAATCCACACCATTGGCATCTCCCTTTTCTCCTTGTAATAAAGGTAATCAAGTCCGTGCCTTACAGCCTCAATCTCCTCGTGCTTTCTCGCTTCCATCCTCTCGTTGAAAAGTTTCTTGCATACAAGTCCAATAACTAGGGCCCTGACATTTACTGTGCCTATGCTGCTATAGCAACTCAGGTCAATCACAGTTGTCCTGCTCGCCTCAATCAGCTCGCTAATAGTGGTGCTTTTCTCCCGCTTAGAGGCAAATATTTTCCATGTCTTGGCTGCCTCGAACAAGTTCACAGCAGCATTCTTTATCTCTTTGCTTGTTTCTTTATCAGCATCAATAACCCGAATGATATCATCAATATCAAATGCCTTTATCCTCCCTTCTTCCAAATCTTCCATGAGACGAGTCACAGCGCCCTGGATGACCGCTCCGACAGGATCAATGAAACTAAGATTGAAAGTTAAACACCATTCCTCTGCGGTAATGTCTGAAACTTTCAAGGCAAACTCCTTAGTCACAGGTATGCCTTTCTCGCGCCATTTTTCAGCATAGCCAAAAGGCACGAAAACACGAACAGGCAATTTCTTGGGTTCAAGCTGCCATTCCCTCAACAGTTCAGTCTCTTTCTCATTCTTATAACTCATCGTCCAGAAAATCCCCATTGTGTCAAAAATCAACACAGCGATATTCTGCGCAATAGATGGGGGCAAATTGCTTATCTCTTCAGCCAAAACCCCTAAGGTGTATGATTTGCCCGATCCTCGTTTGCCAGCCACCAAAACAACGTGAGCGCGAGCAACATCCATCATAACCCTGTTGCTCAAGCTAGTAATCTGGCCCATCTTTACATAATGCTTTCCAAGAAACACAAGGCCCTCATCACCAAACCTCTTCTTGTCAGCTTCATCACGGCCAATAATTATATCTTCCGGCATTTCAACAACCCCTTTTACAAAACTCTTTTAACAAAAATCTAAAAGAAACCAAACTTATAAATTTTTAGTTCAGGAGAGATTAATAATCATAATAAAAATAAAAAGGAAAGAAAAAATCTCTGCTCTCTTACTTGCCCGCTGCCACCAATCCGAGTATGCCGCCAATGATTGTTAGGATATTTAGACCGAGTATCCCGAATATCAGCGCGAGTATGCCACCTGTCTTGACCTTTGCAGCATCTTTCATCATCACTCCGCCGATTATCGAAAGAACTCCAAATATAAGATACAGTATCGCTCCGATAATGCCCAAACTGCCTAACCATCCCATGCCCATGCTCGCCCAAAGGGCTGTAAGCGTTGCTGCACTGACAAGCCAGATAATACCGCCAAGAGCAGTAAGGATGCCACCAATTAGCGCAAGGATAAACCCTGGCATAGAATTTGTCATCTTTATTCACCTCCTTTCATCCAGTTTGTTAAAATTTAAGCATGACTAGGCTTCACCTTTTTTTCGGTGGACTCAGCGGTGCTGGCGGCGCAGGAGGAGCAGTCGGGGCAGGTGGCGGCAAGAAAGATTTTGTTTTATTTGTTTTGCTTTGTTTCTGTTCCGATTTTCCTTTTCCTGCTTTGAACTCGTTATAAGCCTTGATTAGGTCACTAACATCATTAGTAGCAAAGGTTATAAGATAAAACAAGTCTTTACCTTTTATGAACACAATTTTGCCATCGCTGGCAACATTTTCCCAAACAGATGGCCTTTCAATTTCTCCTTTCGTGTATTTATAAAGATCTTTGGCCTGTCTCATTGCAAGTTCTACATTCGGCCCCATAGTGTATCTCAAGAAAGTTCTTGCTTCTACATAAGAAAGTTCCCTAAGTTCTTCAATTTCATCAAAACCAATCTTAACTATATATTTTTTTGAGGGGTCGGCCACATTTTTAATATTTAATGTTATAACTACCCCATCTTCTGCCAAAACATAGGTTGGCAGGTAAGAAACTTTCTTAATCAATCTGCCAATGCCCTTAAGAACAGGTTTTCTAATTATGATCCACACCAAAACAGAACCCAACAAAATGAAAAAAGTTTTTGAAAACGTTATTGTCTTGGTTAAGGGAGTTAAAGTAATATAGAAATAAAAGAAAACTCCTAACACGGCTAAAAACACGACGCCCCCTATAATACCCCTAACTAAATCAATATAACGAAAAGCTACTGCGATATTGCGCCATACACTTTCCTTCTTATATTCAAGCTTCTTCTCTTCTATCCTTACACTTTCTTTTATCCAATATATCGCTCCCTCTATACCCCCTATAAAAATGAGCAACGCAATAAAAATAGGAAAAAAAGAAGGCTCATAAAATCCGCTTGAGGGATCCAAAGAAACTAATAGGAAAAGGATAAAAAACAAGACAAATCCAACCAATATTGAAAGACCAATAAGAAATTGATTTATTTTTGGTAATCTTTCTTCAATTCGTTTTTCCATTTTAAGCTTGATTAAAGCATTTTCGTGTTATTAATCACGAGCTCGAACTTGCAGCCGAGCCTCTTGGCCGCATGCCTCATCATCACCATCCTTTTCAGGAAAATCTCGAAATATTCCATTATTGCCGAGAACTTAGTGTCAATCTTTAGTTTCAGAGTAATAATTTTCGTATACTTGTTAGTCTTCAGGTCCGAATGTAAGACAGCATAGTTAACTCTATCATGTATGTCAAACTTGCTCTTGTCCTTTTGCTTGACCCTGCTCCGATGCACATCTGATTTGTCTGCAAGAATCACTGCAGCAGCAATGCTCGTTATGGGCAATCCTGCTTCTGTTTCCTCATGATTTCCAATAGCAGCCATCACTTTGACAATATCATCCATCTTGGCGCCCATCTTGTCCAAGACATCCAAGGCGATTAGTGCGCCAGACTGCGAATGGTCTTTCCGGTTTATTGAATTGCCTATATCATGCAGATAAGCAGCAATAGCAGCAAGTTCAATTTTCTCTTTTGAATAGCCAAGAGTCTCGAGAATCTCACGAGCTCTTTTGGCGCAAAGCCCAACATGTCTCGAACCATGCTCAGTGTAACCAACCCGTTCAAGATAAAAATCTGCAGCCTTGACCAAAGCCTTAACTTCCTCGTTTTCCTTGACCTCTTTTAGTGTAATCATAAAAACTAAGAGAAAAAGAACATTAAAAACCTTTCTTTCAATGTTATTTAATCGATATAATCCGACTGCAGAAAACTTTATAAACAAGGCAAAACTATCAATAAAATAATTAGAAATCAATAAAATAATTAGAAAATAGTAAGGAAAATGGAAAGCGACGAGGCTAAGGGAAAGACAAAAACTGCTGAGCAGATAATCAAAGAAGCGGATTCTGATTCATCAGATCCTGCTCCCAGAAGGGTTACGAGGCCAAATTGGAGAAGAATAGGGATAGCGATTTTTATTGTCGCGCTTATCGCATTGGCAGTTATTCTTATCCTCATTTTTACTAAGCATGTTCCTGTAGCCAAACAGGAAATGCTGAACATAACTTACAAAATAGAGTCAGAAAATGGCTCATTGATCGATTCTGGCACAAGGACTTTTGCTGTGGGAAAAGTCGCTTCTGGCATCGGCCTGAAAACAAACAAGCTTGATAAAGAGATAGAAGATATGACAGTCGGCGAGGAGAAAACGATAGGGCTCGAGGCAGAAGATGCTTATGGCAAGTATGATGAGGGGCTTGTGTACTATTATAATAGGACAGAGCGAATAAACCGAACCAATGAAATCAATAGGACAGACACTATAACAACTGATGAGTTCACTGAAGTGTTTGGTGAACAGCCGATGAAGGGCAAGGTTTACGAAATTCCTGGCGCACCTTTCAAATACAAAGTAACTGAAGTCACAGAAACGAAAGTTAAAATATCCATAGAAGCACGGGTTGGCAATGAACTTTCTTCAGGGGGGTTCTTCCCAGCGAAAGTCATTGAAGTAACAGATGATAAAATTGTAATAAAGCTAATTGGCAACAATTCAATCGTGCCGACGCAAAATGGTAATCTCGAGATAAATTTCACTGATACAGAAATTATATTCATGCTAAGCCCTGAAATAGGACAAGAAGTGCAGTTAGGCAATAATCCCAGGGGCAAGGTCACTGCACTTAATGCTACACATATCACAGTTGACGCAAACCCCGCATTAGCAGGACAAAAAGTAAAGGTTAAGATAACTCTTAATAATAAATTCACAGAAAAAGTTACAGGCGAGGCAATTAAACATATCCCTGGCGCGCCAACATTGCAAGTTTTCATCATGAGCTATTGTCCTTACGGGGTGCAAGCAGTAAAGGGCGTGCTTCCAGTGTGGGGAAAATTCCAAGACAAAGCTAACATCGAGTTAAGATTTGTGTCATACACAATGCATGGTGCGAAAGAAGAGGAAGAAAACAACAGAATGATCTGCATTAGAGAAGAACAATCATCAAAACTCTTGCCTTACTTGAAATGCTTTGTCGAGGCAGGCGATTCTTCTGGCTGTATCAAAAAGGCAGGCGTTGATGAAAGCAAACTTACGAGTTGTATGGCCTCGAGAGCATCGCAATACATGGAAGAAGATAAAACCCTAAATAAAAAATATGGCGTTCAAGGCTCGCCAACTTTCATACTCGACGGCAAGGAAGCCAGCATTTATCCTCGCGATCCACAAAGCATCGCGACAGCTATCTGTAATGCATTCACAGGGAGCAAGCCGAGCGTATGTAGCGAATCCTTCAGTACAGAAAACCCATCGCCGGGCTTCGGTTGGGGCTCGAGTAGCTCGAGTTCTGGCGGAAGCTGTGGTTAAATATCTCATTTGTTCTTTATATAAATTCAAAATGCCAAGATTAGTTTTATCAAAAGAAAAAGAGTTTATATTTTCAAGAATACAGCAAAGTTAGAAAAATTAATTGGAAAGGAGTTCAATAGCATAGAAGAAATCACTAAAAGCTTACCTGCTAATTGTTATGTCCCAAAAATGGCGCCGGTAGAAATAGAAAGTTTACCTCATCTTGTTAAAGAATGACCCATTTATGAAAGAAAAAATTTTGCGAATTACCGGAAAGAATATAACATTACATTAGCCAAAATCAGAGTAATAG
>JAIMAW010000028.1 GCA_023511755.1 Candidatus Pacearchaeota archaeon
TCTTCAAACTTAAGATTCTTGTCTGACAATCCAGACAAAAGCTTTCTCAAAAATTTTCTGTCAATACCCAATTTCATGTTCTATCATCAATCCACTGCATTAATAAATATAGAGACTATTTAAAAGGAGGTAGAGTTATGAAGGAGATTTTTAAAGAAGAAATTCAAGCCATAGACTTTGTCAGGGAGAAGGTGGAAATTGGCCTTGAAAATCTTACGGTGAAGGAGGTTTTACCATTAGTACCAGAATTATAGTAGCCCTCAACACTGCATCTCTGGATGAGGCTCTGAAGTGGGTGGATACCCTTGGAGAAGCCCAGGATTTCTACAAAATCGGGCTGCCTCTTTATCTGAGATATGGAAAAAAGAGTATCGATGAACTCCGCAGAAGGGGGAAGAGGATTTTTCTGGACCTTAAACTTCATGACATTCCTTCGGTGGTGGCACAGAGTATTGTTCCCTTTAAGAGAGGGGAAGTGGAGATTATGACTGTTCATATTTCTGGCGGTTCCAGAATGCTCGCGGAATCTACCGTTGAAGCTCACAATAGAGGTATCGCCCTGGCCGGGGTATCCATTCTCACGAGCCTCGACAGACTTGAAATCCAGAGACTTTTCGCATACCCCTGTGAAATTGAGCGGGTGGTGGAGAGTATGGTGAATGTGGCCATAGAGTGCGGCCTTGACTACGTAGTACTTTCGGGTCAGGAGGTTACAAGGTTTGGTGAAAAGTACAGGGACAGAATTGGATTTATCGTACCAGGTGTGAGGCTTGAAGGTGAAGAACTGGATGACCAGAGTAGAGTTATTACTCCCAGGCAGGCTAAGGAGCTGGGAATTCACTATATTGTGGTGGGAAGGCCCGTAACTCACAGCCCTGACCCCGTATCAGCCCTCAGAAGATATTCTGAATCTCTTGAGGAATGATGCTTTTTGCATTGCTTATTAATTTCTACTTTGTTCCGTGGCAATGGGAGAAGCTTGAGGTAAGTCCAGATGAACTTAGCCCGCTGCAGGACAGAGTTTACATTCACAACATTCCGGTCTTTTACAGGAATCGTTTTCTCAATTTCTGGAATTTTCAGGAGATTTCAAAGGGTGAAGATAGAGTTCAGTACTTCATTTTTGAGGACTCTCTCCTTGCCCCGGAGGTTCTCCTTTATTCCATAAGGGGAGAGGGCTATTCAGAAGCGGGCGGTTTTGTAAAAACACCTGTTTTTAAGAAGGAAAACCAGCTTGTCCTCTCGTATTGTAATTTGAAGGATAATTTTTCAAATCCGTCGGTTTTGCTTGCGAGCTTTAAGGGGGCAGGGGCACTGGACTACGTGCTTTCTTTTGGCGATTTAAAAGACAAAAAAGGTTTTGCCCTTGGCGCACAATACCGCTGGATTTCAGCCTCCTTTTCACAGGGCGACCTTCTGGAGGCTTCTCTGAAGCTAAATTCCGATAACGGTTTTTTCGTAAAGTATTATAGAGAGGGTGAAATCAACAGTGCGATCCTGGGTTACCGTTTTCTATCCCTCGGTTTGGGATACGCTGATGGGAAGTTTTCACCTTACGGTAAATTGGATTTACAGGTCAGTCCTTTGAGTTTTCGTTTAGAACTGGGCAGAAGATATTTCTCCGACGAAGTTGAGGAAAGGCTCTATGCTGCCGCAAGTTTTCACAAGGGTCCGCTTTACGCGGGCATTGAGGGTAAGATTGGAAAGGATGGAGTTTTCTATTATGACGGAATGATGATTAAGGGGGCGCCTTATGTTGCAGGAGTTTATGCAGGATTCCGTGGGTATTGGCTTCGATGTGGCGCATGGTATTACCTTCCTTCTTTCTCGAGGGTGGTTGCTTTACTTTCTCCCAGATTCAGTTTCAGGGAAGGTGAACTTATCCTGGAACCGGGCGCCTTTGTAAAATTTGATTCCGGCGAAAGAAAATTTACGGGAGATATCTACCTTTCAGTTTTTTTGTTCAAGGCTGTACAGTTTCGCCTTCTTTACAATCTTGATTCGGGCATGGAATTCGGTGCAGGGGTTAACCTTTTCGACTGAATTTGTAAGGTGGGTGAAAAATCCCTTCTTCTGTTATTATTGCGGTAATGAGGCCTGCAGGTACAATGTCAAAGGCGTAATTTAATGCCTCCACTTCTTCAGGAGCAATTAATTTTTCTCCAACGCGGATAATTTCTTCCTTGCTTCTTTCTTCTTTTTCTTCTGTCATTTTTAACATGTAATATGAAACAGCCCGGCTTTTCTTGCTGCAGTTTCATTGAAAATTTTAATTGCCTTTGGAGTAGGTTCTGCTACTAGTTTCGTGCCATATTTTTCACAGCTCTTTTCAGCTCCTTGCTCTAATCTGCATGCCTTGAATTGTCCCAAACCAACAACAAGAACTTGTGGTTTTGAAACAAGCAAATCTTTAATTTCTTCTGTACAGATAACATGGTGCGTCCCATACCATCTCTCGCTTGCATTGCTCCTCTTAGCAACAATACCCTTAGCATCTATCGTGATATCAGAATCATAAGTTTTGCCATCTACTACAATCTTCCCAAACTCGGTTGAATCTATTTTTACCATTTTATTAAATATTATTAAATATCAAGTTGGGCCTCCTTCGCATGCTCTTCGATAAAGGCCCTTCTTGGCGCGACATCATCTCCCATCAACATCTGAAATGTAGTGTCGGCCTCTATAGCATCTTCTATTGTAATCCTTTTAATTTTTCTTGTATTTGGATTCATTGTTGTTTCCCAGAGTTGCTGAGGGTTCATTTCTCCAAGGCCCTTGAATCTGGTTACATTTGCATTGCCAATCTTATCCAAAACTCTTTTTAAGGCAGCTTCAGAATAAACATAATGGTCTTTTTTCTTTCTTATCTTGTAAAGTGGGGGAACCGCAACCCAGATATGCCCATTTTCGATTAGTGGGCGCATAAATCTGAAGAAAAAAGTCAGGAGCAATGTTTTAATATGCTGGCCGTCAACATCTGCATCAGTCATGATTATTATTTTGGAATATCTCAATTTTTCAATATTGAATTCCTCTCCAACTCCTGTTCCTATTACAGTTATCAAGTTAGAAATTTCCTCGCTTGAGAAAACTTTTGTTGGCGCAGCTTTCTCGACATTCAATATCTTGCCTTTCAATGGAAGAACCGCTTGAATTTCCTTGTTTCTAGCTTGCTTTGCGCTTCCACCAGCGCTCTCTCCTTCAACAATGTAAAGCTCTGTTTCTTCTTTTTTTCTTGATGAACAATCAGCTAGTTTTCCAGGTAAGCCAGAAACTCCAAAAGCACTTTTTCTTCTTACGAGCTCTTTGGCTTTCTTAGCGGCTTCTCTTGCCCGAGCCGCCTCGCCTGCCTTAGTTGCAATCTTTTTTGCAATCTGTGGGTTTTCCTCAAAAAATTCTGAAAGGCACGATGTTACAACAGAATCAACATAGCCCTTGACTTCGCTGTTGCCTAATTTTGTTTTCGTCTGTCCTTCGAATTGGGGATTCTTTATTTTAATGCTAACTATAGCTGTCAGGCCCTCACGAACATCGTCCCCTGTCAGCGAGCCGTGCTTCAAAATACCTTGCTTTTGTGCATAATCATTAATTACTCTTGTTAGCGCTGTTTTGAATCCAACAATATGGGTACCGCCTTCTATTGTGTTAATAGTATTAACAAACCCGAAAATATTTTCTTGATAACTCGAGTTATACTGAATTGCTACTTCGACAATGGTATGGTCTGTTGTTTTCTTGAAATAAATTGGCTTGTGCAAGACTTCTTTGGCCCTATTTAACCATTTGACAAATTCTTGTAAACCTCCCTGATAAACAAACTCTTCTTTCTTTTCTTTGCCTTTCCTTTTGTCTTCCAAAATAATTCTCAAACCAGCGTTCAGGAAAGCCAATTCTCTAAATCTTGTAGCCAAAAACGCAAAATCAAAGTCCGTTGTTGAAAATATTGAATCGTCTGGGTAGAATGTCACTTTTGTGCCAGTTACATTCTTATCGCAAGTCCCAACAACTTTAACTGGAGTTGTTGGCTTACCTATAACATAGCTTTGCATGTGGATTTTGCCATCTCTCTTCACTTCAACAATCATCTTTTTTGACAATGCGGCGACAACACTGATGCCAACACCGTGCAAACCTCCTGAAATGGCATAAGCCTTGTTATCAAACTTGCCACCTGCATGAAGCTTAGTTACAATAATTTCCATTGCTGACTTCTTGTACACCGGGTGTATGTCAACAGGGATGCCTCGGCCATTGTCTTCAACAGTTACTGAGCCGTCGGCATTTATAACCACCTTTATAGCATTACAAACACCAGCTAGACATTCATCCACGGCATTATCTACAATTTCATATACGAGATGATGTAAGCCCTCCTTACCAGTCGAGCCAATGTACATTGCAGGCCTTTTCCTCACGCCTTCCAAGCCCTCCAGCACCTTGATGCTTTCAGCTGTGTATTTTGACTTTTCTGCCTTGTCTTTATTCTTTTCCTTAATCTCTTCCCTTGCCATTTTCAACACAAAATACCGTCGGTAAAAACAGGTTTTATCGTCGATAAGTAAATAAAAGAAAGAGATGTTTAAAAAGCTTTCTGCAGAATTAAGGCTTATTTCCTTAATAAAAGGAAGAATTAGCAAAAACCATGCTTTTTGGGTTTTTTATTTTTTCCCGTGCGCTGCTTGAGATGTGTGATGCGCGGCATGCTTGGCCTTCTTCTTTTTCTTCCTATGGGCTGCATAAAGGATTAGCCCTATCAAAATCAAGATCAGCAAAACATACCAATACCAGCAAATGAAGATTGAACAGCAAATACCAAACAAGCAGCATTGTGGCTGGCACCTGTTCCTTATACATTTCGAAACTGTACATGGCTTCTTGAATTTACAGGCACAATCGACACAACAGTTCTGCTCGGTTTCTGCCAACTCGCATTTTCCATCGCCGCACCTGGCAACAAGGCCGTAGCAATCAGTGGGGCAGTTCTGCCAGTTTTCGCCCCTAGCAACATCACAAATGCCGTCGCCGCAGATTACATCGCCGCAATCGCTCGGACAATTTGTAGAATTCTCGCCAAGAGTTGTGTCACAAATCATGTTGCCGCAATACAAGGGACAGTCAGGACAAATAGCATAGAACTCGCCGAACTCGCAGACATTATCATAATCACAAGTGCCATTGCAGTCAGTAGGGCAGTTAACATGATTCTCGCCGCACAAAGGCTCGCAAAGGAGGTTGCCGCACATGCAACCAGGGCAGTCTATAACGCAATTCGCGCTTGTCTCGTTGTAGCTGCCGCACGGCCCGGTTATGGTCTCACAAATGCCATTGCCGCAACGACAATCATAAGGGCAAGTCAAGTTGGTTTCGTTATACTGCGGCTGGCATAAACCGTCTGGACAATGGCAATCATTAGGACAGTTGGTGCAGTTCTCGCCTAAAAAAGCATCGCAAGTGCCATTCATGTTGCATGGCCCGCAATCAATGCAGTTCGTGGCGTTTTCACAGCAACCAGTCAAGTTCAATGGATGTGGCCAGCAAAAGGCAGGGCATGGCTCACAGATAGTGTTGTTATTACATGTGGGCTTACAATCCTGCGAACAATTTAAGCATGTTTCAGTCTGATTGTTACATATGCCGTCGCCGCAGAAGCTGGGTTCACCAAGGATAACCGTAGGAGCCTGGTCATTACCGAATTCTGATAGAACTACGCTAGTCGAAGCATTATGAGTAGAGTTGCCGATGAAGATATAGACTATATTGTCTTTCTGCCATTGCACCTGGCAATTGCCCAAGTCAGTAGCATACCAATTGTCCAAGGCAGCATTTCCATTCTTACCCACTATATCTTGCAAGACACAATAGCTCTGGCCAGTCGTATGATTAGTTACATTAAAAACTACTGGCAAACCATTAGGCGAGACGCCACTAGCAGAATTGTGCACAAAGCCATTCACGCCATGCTGAGTGCCGGCCAAGGAATAACTTATCAATAAAATAACGAATATCAAACTAATCAATAATAGAATAAAAGCTCGCTGTTTCAGCTTTCTCATTCTCGTTATCCTCTCTTTTTTTCTCAATAAGTTAAGGTTTTCCTTATTTTTAAATGTTTTGAATTACACTTTCACAAAAAATTTTTATTCAATTTTTATCTACCTATGAATAAACC
>JAIMAW010000003.1 GCA_023511755.1 Candidatus Pacearchaeota archaeon
AACCAAACCATCTCAATTTCTTTTCTCTTGCTCGCCAAATTATAATTGCCACAATTATAACTACTACAATAACAAGCAAGATAGGCAATAAAGGCAAAGGTCTTTTTGTTTCTGTTGTTGGGGCTTCTTCTTTTTCTTCCGGTGCCGGTGCACTAGGCATTGTTTCTTCAATTTCTTTCAAGAACAAGAATACTTTGCCATTTTCAATCTTCCGCAACAGAATCTCGAGCTCTGCAAGATTGTTTCCATCCAAATCAATCTGCTTTTTCTGACCAACGTTCAATAAAACTTGCAATGGACTAGACCATATCCATAAGATTACACTATCTTCGCTAATTTTTCCAATCTGTGCGATATGCTCTTTGCCTTTAACCCTAAACCTAAATACCTGAGCAAAACTTCCTTCAAAACTTTTTCCCTCGCCAATATCGCCTAGATCTTGCGAGATATTTTCAGGAGCCTCTTCTGGCGCCCTACAATCTGCCGGACAGTTCAAATAACTCTCACGCCTCGAGTCACACTTGCCATCTCCGCAGACAGGAGGAATGTAGCCGCCCCCGCCACCACCTCCAGCGCCGCCACTTGTTTTCTCCTCGCCAAAAATCCCAAAAATGCTAAAGTTAGTTAAGTTAGCAGAGATCGCATTTTTAGCAGTGTTCAAACTGTAATCTATCTTTTTCCAGTCACTCCCAGAATATTTATATAATCCTAAACTTCCTTCATCTTCTATATTTGCCAAATCAGAATTATCATAAAAGAAAGTTATGTTGACTTCAAGATTACTTGATGAATTCTCTATTTCAAGGAACTTTCCGATGTGAGTCATTCCGCTAGGCGCCGAGCCTTGCATCGAAGCATGAGTCATCTGCATCGCGCCAACATGTTCAAAAGTTGTTTTAGTGTTTTCAAAGGTGACATTCTCAAAAAAGTTGCTGTCGCTTAAATCATCAACTTTAAGATCAATGTCATTGCTCAACAACAAGTTAGTTATGTTATTGTTATCTGTTTCTTTCAACTCAATCCCAACATCGCATCCAGAAATGTTATTGTTAAAGACAATATGCGAGCCTCCTCCGCCCCCTATTCCACTAAGATAAATGCCATGATCTCCGCCTGAAATCGAGTTTCCGGCTATAATGTTATAGTCACTCGAGCCTTCAAGCAAAATTTGCCATGGGTTTTCGCTTAAATTATTGTTTGCGATATTGTTGTAAGTAGAAGATGAAATTAAACGGATGCCCCTATTTCTGTTGTCATGAACATAGTTGCTATCAATCTCGTTTTGCGCAGAATTTGATACAACGATTCCATCCTCGCCGTCATAAACTTCATTTGAATTAATATAATTTCCTTCTGAAAACTCTACAGAAATGCCTGTTTGGCAATCATGAACCTCGTTATTATTGACATAGCTATCATATGTCTCATAAAGATATATCCCTATACTAAAATTAGAGACACTATTGTAAGTCACGTTATTTCTTTCGAGCGTTGAAGAGCTAGCAACCACTGAAATTCCAGGGACATTCGAATTGCCTTTCAAGAAGTTTCTTGTTATTAGATTATCATAAGAATCACCATCAAGCCAGATAGCAGCATCGTAATCTCCTGCTTCAATATAATTAAAAGAAATAGTATTGTGTGGGGCGTTGTTGAAGTAAATCGCATTTTCGCCGTTAGTAATACTGATATTATTCTTACTTATGTTATTGTAAGAAGAACCGCTTTCCAAAGCAACTTGCATTCCGAGGTTATCCAAAATCGCATTATTGAAAATTGTGTTATTATGAGAATCGTAAACATAAATTGCCTTGGCACTGCTATAACCAATAAAATTATTTTTTATAGAGACATTTTGGCTATTGCTCCACATAGCTATTCCATCACCAATACAGCTAGAAATGTTATTGTGCTCTATTATTATATTTCTCACACCAAGAAACATAAACCCATGGTCACAGTCAGTTATAATACAATTCCTTATAGTATTATTCTCTTTTCCTTCTAAGAGGATTCCATTGCTATCCATAGAACCACCCCCATCAATAGCATATCCTTGACAATCAAATATTTTATTGTTGAAGTTTGTCGGGTTGTCGATGCAAATTCCTGGATAGTCAGAAATGTCCGCGCCGAGCCTAACTTCATTGTAAGTGTCATTATTCAATGCATTCCTACAGTCGATACAATTATAACAAGTAAAATAAGTTCCATTATCATCCTAGGCTTTAACATCCGCAATAGAAAAAATTAAAACGACTGCTAAAATTACTAATACCAAAACTAAAATTCCATGTCTCATCCTCTCTTTCTCTTTTTGTCCTCTTTTTTTTACTACTTTTCACAAAGAAAAAATTATTTATAAATCTTTCTTAGTTTCTTGTATTTTTTTATTCATTTTTTCTTCTCGTTTCCTTATTATTCTTTGATTTCCCTTTCAATTCTTGCAAGTTCGTTCAACTTGGCAAGTCTTTCAGCGCCAACAATGCCACACTTAATAAAAGGAATTCGCCATCCAACAGCGAAATGCGCCAAAGCATTGTCAAGAGTCTCGCCAGAACGATGGCTTATGATTGTAACAATGTCATTTTTCTTTGCCAAGTCAATTGTTCTTTTCGTTTCGAGCAACGAGCCTACTTGATTTGGCTTTATAATTACAGCATTAATTGCTTTCTCCCTGATAGCTTTTTCAAGCCGCTCGGCTCTTGTACAAATCAAATCGTCGCCAACAACAAAACAATTTTTTAGCCTTCTCAGCACGTTGCCGAAACCTTTGAAATCCTCGCCGTGCATCGGATCTTCAATATAACTTAAGTTATACTTCCTAGCCATATCAACAATAAACGCAGAATTTTCCTCTGGCGAGAGATTTTTTTGTTTGATTGTTGCCGAGAGATTATTGTAACGATATCGCAATCCGGTCCACAAAGTTGTTGCCGCGCAATCCAAGCCAATGCCAAGGGAAACATTAAACTTGTCCTGGACAAGATTTCTCACAGAATCCGCCAGAGCCAAGGTGGTTTCGCAATCAAGAGTCGTTGCAAAAGCATTTTCATCAGTAAGCTTGCCTTGCCATTCTAAATCCCTCGTTTCAAGAACCTTTCTCGCTTCCTTGTAAGCGCTCTCGTTAATGAACTTAGCCTCGAAGAAGTTAGTGCCTCGTGGAATAAAAAGAAACTCTTGCCAATCTACTTTCTTGCTTTGTTTTACATGAAAGCCGCCACCAATGGCATTACCTACAGGCATCGGCATGAAAGGCTGCTTGCCATTAATCAACAACTGCCACAATTCCATTTCTCGAGTTAAAGCAACAAGTTTCAAAATTGCTGTTTCTAAAGTATATAAAGCATTTCCCCCAATGAACTCTAAACTCTTCGTGTAATCTTGCTCTCTTACAATTGCCTCGACCTTTTCCAAATCCTCGAAAGTTTCGAAAGAAACTTTCTCGTTAATTAGTTTTCTCCCAAGAACATTCAAGAACGAGATTGAAAAGTCAATTCCTCGAGCTGAAACATCTCTTACTTCATACTTGCCTTTCGAAGCTCCACTGGGGGCGCTGGCTGTAACTTTCTTGTCACCGCAAGAAGCAATTACCTCTATTGTCGCCTCTTTTCTCGAATTAAGAATCTTGCGTGCGCTTAGGCTGTTAAGATTCATACATAGCACAAAAAAACAGAAATATAAAAACCTATCCTCGCCTCTTCTTCATCCCCTACTCGTCCATTTATTCCTCGCCAAGCTCCTCAGTCTCTGCCCCCTCTATTTCCTCCACTATTGCCTCCTCTGTCAACTCTTCTTCCTCCATCTCTCTTTCTTCTTCCTCTACTTTTGCTTGCTCCTCTGGCACCTCTGCGCTCTTTGGTTCCGGCCTCTCCGTTTTCTCTACCTTGATTATCTCCCTGGGCTCAAAAGTTTTCTTCTCGACTTTCTTTGGTAAGGGCCTCTTGACAGTTATTGGCAGAACTCCTGCTTCAAACTCTATTTCAGCAATCTTTATGGGATCGAAATTCAGCGACTCAAGTTTTTCTTGCTCGATTTTTAGCAAGATAGGGGCGTTGGCACTAATCTGTAATGCTCTCGCTCCGAGAATTCTCGCTTTCTCGTATTTCGTGTATTGCTCAGGGTCAAATTTCTCCATTTCTCCTAGCAATTCCTCTAATTTATATGAAATATTGCTTATTTCAGTTGTCTCAAAATTTTTTCGTGGACTTTTTTTGCCTCTTTCATGGCTATGGCAAGAACCTCGGTAATCTCGCGCTCCTCCAGGGGCTCGTCGCCTGCCTTTTGTAGAGCGTGGATGAAAACCTCGTCCTTATCAAAAGTCATAGCCACTGTTATTCTTGCCTTGGCCGCTTCCTCTTCAGCCACTGTCGGATCAAGTAGGAAGCTCTCCCCAACTTTGTAAAAGGTCATTACTATAGGCATGTTCTTCAAGGGCAGTTTCTTGTCCGTAAGCTCGCCGTACTGCACCTTGTCTTCCTTGAGCTCTGGAAAAACAGCTTCGTGAAGCGCTGCTATTACTGCTATCGCGCTTGCATCAATCAAATTACCATCATCATTTATTGGGTAAATATCAACAAACACAGTCCATACAAGCTCGCCTGCCTTGACACACAGTTTTTTGAGGTCAATATACCCGCTTTCTCTCAGGCTTCTATCAACGATTCTCGCCATCTCTATTGCCTGTATGTCGGGCGGTCCCATCTCGAACTTTTCAGATGCGAGTGGCCATAATTCGACAGTCACAATTAATGCTCCGTCTTCGGGCGAATCGACAAAAGGCTCCCCAACCCCGAGTTTTATACCCGCAACAACCTCTGTATCGCCAATTTTTACACGGGCGCTTCCTTCTGCTTTCTTGGATATGCCCAGCTCTATCTCGAAGGGCCTCATCTCCAGAAGCCCTCGCCCGTCCATTCTCTTACCTTCCTTAATCATTTCTTCTATTTTCTTTTTCGTTAATCCTGCTATTTCCATCTTAACATTACTCCTCCTTGACTTTCTTCAGCGCTTGCTTCTGAATCTCAACAATTTTTTTGCAGGTCTTCTTGCCCAAAGCTATCGCTTCTTTTAACTCGTCCAAAGTAACCTTTCCGTCGAGCTGCAGAAGGCTCAACTTGTTTGCCCTTGAGAGTATGGCCATCGGGATGTCGGTTGCTGCTTTTATCTCCTTTCCGTCTTTCTTAATTTTGTAGTCCTCTTCTTCCTTGGTTATATCTGCGACAATAGCATCGCCTATTTTTCCTATAGATACTGCGCTCACAAGCTCAGTCATCGGCACTCCGGCATGAGCCAGAGCCAAGGAAGCAGCATTTATGCCGGCACATCTCGTGCTCGCATCTGCTTCTATAATCAGAATATAGACATCGATTACAGCATTTGGGAAAGCTTCGAGCTTCAGCACAGGAGATAATGCGCTTGTGGTTACATAAGATATCTCGGTGCTCCTTCTGCTCGGCCCAGGTCTTTTTCTTTCTGCTACACTGAACGGCAACATGTCATAATAACACCTCAACAGACATTTCTCTGGGTTTTGCAAATGCTGCGGGTGCAATTGCCTAGGCCCATATACTGCTGCTATTGCCCTCGAGCTGCCAAACGAGAACATCGCCGAGCCATCAGCCCTCTTTACCACTCCGACTTTTGCCTCTATCTTTCTTGTTTCATCATACTCTCTTCCATCTGGTCTTTTGTAAGTCGCCATTTTTTTCTCCTAGTTTTTCTTTCTTTCCTTCCTCTCTCCCCTCTCCTTTACTTCATACGCCTCTTTATTCTCACTTTTCCTTTCCTTATGCAAAAATTCCTTGACCTTTTCTGTCAGTCCTTCTATAAAAGGCTTCCTGGCGATAAGTTCTATTGCTTTCTTCGCAAGAATCTCCCCCTCCACATTCCGGCCCTTGATCCATATCACCCCATTTTGTCCAACAATGATATTACAACCTGTTTCATCTTTTATAATGTTAATCATGCTCCCCTCTCTCCCTATCACCCTGGGCACTCTTGTGGGGTTTATTTTAATTAGCATCCCCCCCTCTAATTTCCTTAGGCCTTTTTCTCTCATAGTTAAATCTATTCCTCTTGCTTTTATAGCCTTTATTTTCGCCACGAGGGCATCTTTGAAAGTGTAATACTCTGTTAAATCTTTTTTGTTTACATAACCACCGCATTCAGTCACGCTCAAAAAACCTAGGTGTGGCGCAAGTATATCTACAATCCATCCATTGAAGGTTACATCTATGACCTGCCCTATGACCGTGTTGCCCACTCTCGGAATGTACACCCCGCTCAAGGGGATTACCTTAACAATCTTGTCTGTCTTCTCAAAAAGCCCGAACCTTGCTGCTACAATATCCTGCCCCTCTCTCCTCGTGCCCTCGCCAGGCAAGAAACCCGAACCAGAAGCTATCACCTCGCCAGGGACAACCACAATTCTTTCTTTCTCTTTATTTTCCTCCGCTGATCTCTCCTCCAATTTCGTTTCTTTCTCTTTCTTTTCCTCTCTTGTTTCTTTTTTTTCGGTCATCTTTTTTTCCTGTTTTTCTACTTTTTAAATTTAATCATAACTTCTAATCTTTTATCTCCTCTGTAAGAGCCGAGCCGTGTGTTATAGCATTAAGTTTGTCATAAAACTCGAGTTGCATGCCCGCAGGCAGGTCAATTATGCAGGAAAAGCTGCCATCGCTGAGCCACTCTTCCTTAACTTTGTTGAATTTCTGGAATAACCCATAGGCCTTGCCCGTATGGGCTGCAGGGATAGTCACTTTTAGTTTTATTGTAGCTATCTTTATAGGCATCTTTGCTTCTATCTGCTTAATTATCAGCAAGGCTTGCTCATCAACGCTCCTTGTTTCATCTACTCGAGCCCCGACTTCCTTGAGCACAGACAAAATCCTGTCCGCAGTGTATGGCGCCTTTGTCCTAGGGTCAATGCAATTCCTTGCAAGAAAGTCAACGATTTGCCTTAGTTTCGCTTCTCTTTCTTTATCCCTGTACTCCTGGGGCAGCAGAATCTCTCCGTCAGTTATAATTTTGGCAGCTATCTCATTCACATCCTCGGTGCCGAAAGCATCTTTGATGTCAGAAGCCGAAGCCTTGAAGCCTTTTTTGTAATCGCTGAAAACAGTATTTATCGCTAAAATATCTCTCACATTTGCGGCATTTGCCATCCTTTTCTTTTTCAGCTCGATTGCCTTGTCACAGTCAACTATGACCTCGAAAGGTTTTCCTTTTGCCTTGATACGCGCTACGACATCAACCATTTTAGAAAAAATGAATCCCCCAATAATCTACTGATTTGGAATAATCTTGTTTATTTTGTTTAATTTCGGTAATTTTATTTCACATATTTGGCCAATTCGCTCCCATGCAACCTTTTCGCCTTTTTGTCCGTTGTGCTAACGAATGCTGCTTCAAAGCGCTCGATGTTGAACCCTTTGCCGAGAACTTTCTTGAAGATATTCAGAGAGAGTTTTATTGCCTGCTCTATCGTAAGGTTTTCTTTATAGCTTTCCTGTAATAACTCCTTGATCCTTTCATCATTTTCGCCTATCGCGCTTGCCTTGTAGCCGAGATAATTCCCTGTTACATCACTTACATACACTTTTTTTGCGTCATCCCTGTTGACGCCCGCCATCATCACAGCTATACCAAAAGGCCTCGCGCCAGCATACTGCGTGGCTGATTGCTGTATGTTCGCCACTTCTTTAATTACAGACTCGGTATCAATCGGCTGGTCGTAAGTAACTCTGTGCTGCTGGGCCACGACCTGTGAGTGTTCAAGCAACACTCTGGCGTCGCTCAACACGCCCGCGGCAGTTGCTACAATATGCTCATCAATTTCCCATATTTTCAAGCTCGCTTCTGGAACAAGTAAAGGATCGCCGAGCCTCTTGTCCGCGATAATGAGGACACCATCACTGCACAATATGCCTATGCTCGCGCTTCCCAATCTTACTGTTTTTTCTGCATATTCCACCTGCAGAATCCTTCCATCGGGGCTGAACATAGTTGCAGCTCTGTCATATCCCATAACTCTATGTTGCATCTCCATTTCCATTCTAAAAAAAGCGATAATCTCCTTTTTCTTTGATCTGCTTTATCTTTTCTCTCCTTCCATAAAAAAGATGGAATATTTATAAAGCTTTCTAACATAAAAGAATTATGGAAAAGAGGTGGCGATTCGCACAAACCGGGAAAAGCAAAAGTAACAAAAAAGCCCAGGTTATGGGCATGCCTTTCCAGTTTATCTTTGCAATAATCCTTATAGCAATAACAATTTTTGTCGGATTTTATATTATAAGGTATTTCCTCAGGGCTGCGGAGACAGCGAACATCAACTCCTTTGTAGTCAATTTTCAACAAAATGTCGAGGGTGTATGGCAACAGCACGAGGAAGCCTCAAAGCTCCTCGACCTTGACTTCAGCAAGAACTTCAACTATGTCTGTTTCGTAAATAGGGGCAACTGCAATCTCAAGGAAGGAACCATCCCCAGTGACTTATGTTCAAATACTGTCCCCATCTGGAGCAACACGAATAGGGATAATATGTTTCTTTATCCGGGCGGCAAAGCCGAAGCGTACAAGGCAAAAACAGCTTGGCATATCAAGTGTGGTACCAGGGAATGCTTGAATGTAACCAAAACAATATGCTTCCCTGTTGAAGAAGGCAAGGTCAAGATAAGGCTAGTAAAAGAATCTGGCGAACCGGTCAAACTCGCCAAGCCCTAACCATACAACATACAATCCCATACTCCATAACAAACAAGGAAAAAATGAAAGGTAAAAAAGAGAGGGGGGAGAAAAGCAAGAAAGGCAAAGAGGGGGTATTCGAGTTTGCATGGATTTTTGCTGCAATTATAGGCGCACTAATCCTTTTCCTCGCTTTCTATTTCGTCGGCACCCACCTCCTTGAACAAAGATACGAACGAGAAACTATCCAGGCTCAATCAATGGAAATCTTGCTTAACCCTTTCGCTTACCTGGGCTCATTAGGCGCGACAAGTTACAGCCCGTTAGAAATCCCAGAGAAAGCTGAAATTATTGTTGGTTGCGACATCAATTCAATAAATGATTTCGGTTACAACGAGATAACCATGGTGGTAGAAAAAGCCGCTGAACCCGGGTTGCCCAAGACAGCGTATGACAAATATCTTTATGCGCCACAGCCAATGAAAGGCAAAAATTTTGCTGTTTTGAGCAAGCCCTTCGAGATGCCCTGGCGAGTTGCTGACCTCATAATCATATGGCCCTCCACGCAAGAATACTGTTTCTCGAGCGTGCCCTCAAATGTAAGAAACGAGCTCGAGGTATTCAATATCTCTAGCATCAGGTTCGAGGGTTGCAGCCAAAATGCAACAAGAATATGCTTCGGCAGCGGTTCAGGCTGCGAAGTCAAAGTGAACGTGGCTGCAAAAACTGTAGAGCACGTCAAGAAAGGCAAGACAGTATATTATGCCACAGATGCATTGATGTACGCGGCTATTTTTTCAGACCCTGTGCTCTACAACTGCAACCTCAAGAGGCTAATGGCACGGCTCGGTTCAGAAACTGACATCTACGAAAAGAAAGCCGTGGCCTTGAGCCAGAAAAACTGCAATGCCGCTTACAATCTTGCGCCAATCCGCTCAGCTACTGAAGCCGTTTTCGACAACCCTGGCAATTTGGCGCAGCTGGAGCAAGCTGCAAAAGTGCTAGAGGGCACAAACCGCATCTCAGACTGCACACTATTTTAAGAATGTTTTAAGAATGGACAAACCAAACAAGAAAGCTCAGCTCAAGATACAAGAAATGGCCTTTGTCCTAGTTGCTGTTGTCTTTCTTTTCGCGCTCATTTTCCTTTTCTTTGCGCGCTTCCAATTCGCCCAGATGACCGACATAGCCGAGAAGCTCAGAGAGATAAGGACAATGACAATGCTGCGGGTCGTGGCATCTTTGCCAGAACTCAGATGCTCAAGCTCTTTCGGCTCAGCCACAGAAATAGCATGCATAGACAAGGACAAACTTGCCGCATTTGACACAGATTCTAGGCTCAGGGCAAGGTACGAAAACTTATGGGTTCCTGCCTCAATAACAAGAATCTCGGTCGACGAGGTTTATCCATCGGGCAAAAGCTACAAGATTTACGAAAAACCAACGAGCGAGTCAACTGTCACCTCAATCACCTACATTCCATTATGCGAGGAGACAAACACTCGCCGCTCGAAATGTATTATAGCCAAAATAAAAATCACAACAATCATGCCTTGAAGGTGAACGCTAAAAATGGAAACCTATTCAATTATTTTATCCATCACAGGCATTATCATGTTTTTGTATGGAATATTACAATTAAGCAAGAAGCTGGAATCGGTAGTGAAAGAAAAAATCGCTTTTTATCTCAGGAAAATAACTCAAAATCCTTTGCGGGGCACTGTGTTCGGCTTTATCGTCACTGCCATTAACCAAAGCAGCACTGCCACAACTGTACTAACCATAGCTTTAGTAAGCTCGGGGCTCTTGAGTTTTTACAGCTCCCTGGGGATTCTGTTTGGCGCGAATATAGGCACTACACTGATAGTGAACCTCGTTGCCTTTGGAATAACAAAAATCTTTGTCATTTTCCTTTTGCTGGGCTTTCTCTTGTTTTCCATAAACAAAACTAAAAAAACAGGGGAGATTGTTTTCTATATAGGAGGGATATTCTTCGGGCTCTTCCTTTTGTCATTCGCTTTGGAATCCATGAAATACGATCCCTCGTTTACTAGCATCCTGGCAAAAACAAGCCCGATTCTCGCGCTTCTCTATTCTGTAGTCTTCACCGCAATAATCCAGAGCAGTGCAATTACAGTTAGCAGTGCAATACTCATGGGCCAACAAGGTTTGATAGAATTGCCAATAATTATGGCGATAATAATCGGCGCCAATATAGGCACCACTGCTACGGCCTTACTTGCATCATTCGGCAGCTCGCTCAATGGAAAAAGAACCGCGCTCGCGCATTTTCTATTCAATATCGGAGGAGCTCTAATTTTCCTATTGTTTTTTAACCAGGCTCATCTCTTGTTGAGCTTAATAAACATGCCTCTTGCTAATAAGGCTGCGCTTTTCCACGTACTATTCAACGTAATCACAGCCATAATTTTCTTGATATTGATAAGGCCATTCTCTCAGACTATAATGAAAATATTGCCTGGAAAAGATGAAACCATTACATTCTTACCATACTATCTCAACAAAGCTTTCATAAAAAAACCAGAAATAGCCCTAGGATTAGTAAGAAAAGAGCTGGAAAGAGAATTTATATTGGCAGAGAAAATGTTGAAAAAAACAGCCCCATTAATAGAGAAATTCAACCACAAAAAATTCCAAGAGATTAATTATCTCGAAGAAGCAGTTAATAATCTGCAAGGCGAGATAGCGTCTTTCCTTGACGAGCTCTCAAGAAAGAACATTTTAACAAGAAAACAACTAAGCATGGTGGTGTCTTACGCATTGATTGTTGACGCTATTGAAAGAATTGCTGACAGAACTCTAAACATAGCGCAAATAGCTAGATACAGATGGCTGAACAGAGAAGAAGTCTCCAGAGAGACGCTGAAACAATTAAAAGAAATTCTGCAAGAAACCATTACATTAAACTCGAATTGTATCGCTTCATTCAGGACCAAGAAATACGACCAAGGGCTAGAGCAAGAAATTCTGGGCAAGCTCAAAGAACTGAAAAAGGATTACAAAGAAAGGCTCAAGAACAACAAAGAGGCTCCTGCCTCTGCAATGTTTTTTTCAGATACAATAATAAATATCCAGAGAATAGTTTATAACTGCACGGATATAGCGAGCCATTTGAGATAAATTCAAGAAAAACCAATAAAAATGAAGCAAAACCGAATGAAAGGAACTGAAAACAGAAAAAACAAAAAAGCCCAGGAAGAAGTGTTCGGCTTTGTCATTATCGTGCTGATAGTCATGATTATCGGCCTTGTCTTCTTCGCCTTTTCCCTTAGAAAAGCCGAGATCATAGAACCGAAACAGTACGAGCTCGATGACTTGCTCCAGGCCATGCTGAGCTACACGACAGACTGCGCAATAGGCGGCAGTGAGAAGAGTATAAGGGAGCTGGCAAGAGAGTGTCATAACAGCCCTACAAGAAAGTGTGATAATAACCTTATTGCTTGTGACGTCTTGAATGAAGAGCTTGATTCTATGCTCGAAAAGTTCCTTGAACAAAACATTGCCCGGGCCTATGTACATGGCTACGAGCTTAACATAAGCAACTCGAGACAAGTTAGTTATATTACTGGCGGCGAGCTCACAGGCAATTACATAGGCTCATCAAGGCCTATTCCTACACTTCCGGACCAGGACATCAAGGTAAATCTAAGATTCTACCTCTCAAAAGGCGAGCCAGCAGTTTAGACAGCGGCTTAAACTTCTACCCTAACATAGAGAGTATTTATATCCAAAACAGGCCTTAACCTTCTTTTTCTTGTTTTCTTGTCAAACTCAGAAACCAGGCGGATTAAACCGAACTTTTCAAGTAGCTTGATATCCTGCCTTACTGCCTTGAAGTCCCTGTCAAGCATCTTAGCTAAGGCATACAAGGATTTTGGTTTTTGGGCCCGCAAAACATGCAGAATCCTGGCTTTTTCATCGCTCAAGAGCTGCCTAAACTGCTTTACTGAAAAATGGGGCTCTGGCGGAGTGAAAGGCAGGGGCCTGAACACTGTGGTGAAGAAGCTTTTTTCGTCTCCCCCTATCCTTACTATAACTTTTTTAACACCTTTAGCAGGGTTTGCCATTTTCCTATTTTCTGCAATTTCTTTATAGTGGAAAAAATACCGACGATAAATGTCCTTGAAAAGAAAGGGGAAAAGATATTTAAATATTGTTATTGTATAGTATAGGTATTTTTAAAACATATATGTAAAAAAAAGTATACTATAAAACCCTCTCCCCATTCTTGCTTCCTTTGTGTTAACTATGAAATAGAAACACAAGATTTATAAATAAACCTTGAAGCCCAACAGAAAAAAATAGGGTTCATAGAAAGCTTTAAAAACCAAAAATCCGATTTATAATTGCGCAATAAATTATTATTGCGCAAAAAACTGGCCAGTGATTCCTTTTGAGAAGAAGGGGTCGCGACTCATAGCTTAGAATGATATAAGACATATAACTGAGGTTATCTGTCGTTTATATCGGCTAAGCTGTGAAGGGCCAATCAGTCAACACTAAGTTGATTGGTTTTGCCGAAAGGCGGGCCAATAGTAAAATAAGTGAAAGGAGGTTATGAAAATGAAACTGCTAAGGAAAATTGCACCTTTAGCAGTGGCAGGTGTCTTACTAGGGGCTAGTTTTGCAGCAGCTCAGGACTTGGCAAACTGGCGCGCAAACTTCCCAGGAGCTGACACGGCTGTTGTGTTCCACAGATCAGCTGATGCCATGGCAGTAGCAGATATTGTTGCTGCCCTAGGAACAAGCGCAGGAGGCCAAGCACCTACAGGCGAAGCCCATTTGATAGGAGCAGCAGGCAATGACTTGAACTATGGCGAGGACTTGTTCGATGTCGAGGACACCCTTGAAAAGAGAGATCTTCCACTGATTTTAGCAGACGGAAGGTTCAAAGAAACAAGGGGAAATACAGACAATGATGTCGACTACGAACAATATCTCGAGTTTGTTGATGCAACCGGCACAATAACGTTCGAAAAGAACACAGAGACCACGGAAAAGCCAGTGAATACTTACTTGAAATTCGATGACTTGGCCACTACAAAAGCTTTCAGATACAGGCTTGTATTTGAAAACCCTGTGGAATTTGACACCACTAGCGTAGATGATGACTTCGAGCTCACCAAGCTAAAGATGCTTGGAAGAGAATACTTCATCGTGGACGCAACTCAAAACGGAGGTAAGATAGACTCATTGACGCTAATGGGCGGTGCCTTGAAAGCTTCCCAATGGGAGTACTCCACAGCATCCTACACCTTGGGCGGAAAAACCTACGAGGTAAAGGTAAAAATCATCAGCGATGATGATTCAACTGCTGTGCTTGTTGTCAACGGCGAGGAAACCGACGAGTTGGCAGAAGGCGATACCTATGTGCTTGAAGACGATACAAGAATAGGTATCTTGGATGTAATCCCTAACGAAGGAGCTGAGATGACTAGCGAAGAAGCTGTTGGAAACGACCTCGTGACTTTCTACCTTGGAGCTGAGAAGATTGAATTCGCTCATGGCCAAGAAGTAGAAATCAATGGCGAGGCAGTTGAGGGCTCTGAAGCAGACCTTCAGACAGCAGCAGCAGCCGGCAAGCTTGCTGAGATAAACTTGTGGATCGTCCCTAATGACGACATATTCTTGGCAAAGGGTGAAGAATGGACTGACCCTATCTTAGGAAGGTTCAAATTCACATACCAGGGATTGTTGTCAGATACAGAGACCATAGAGGTATCAACAAGCGGAGATGATGGTACTGTCACCTTGAAAAACATTGCAGAGGACGAGCTCGAGATTCCAGTTGTGCTCGATGATTCCACTCAAAAAACCTATCCAGGTGATGAGTTGTGGCCAAGCGGGGTAACTTCAGTACAGGATGGTAAGGCTAATAGTCGGGGCAACTTGCTCATAGCAGATGGCGACTCTTGTACTGGAAATACGACTGTAACAGAATGCGAAGGCACATACTTGCTTGTTGTAGGGACAGGCGGCGAGGCAAGAATCATCGAAATCACTGATATCGATGTTGCTAATACCGAAGTCTCGCTCAGGGAAGTCTCTCCAGACTCAAGCAACAATTGGCCTGACAGGAACTATAACACAGAAATTGTGCTGGGCTTTGCAACAATAGACCTTGATGTTGATGCTACTAATACTACGATTACCGCAACTAGCATCAACACTTGCGGCACAGCTTGCAATGCAGGTGACTTCTTGACAAGCTTGGGCGGAGAAGTGGGTGTTGAGTTTAACGGAACACACACACGCGTCTACTTGTTCACAGACGACGGCACTGACTTGACTGGCGGCGATTTTGACGGCGGTTCAGAGCCAGAGCCAGATCCAATATTCCAATTCATAGATGATGGAACTGGCGACATGATAATAGACCCGGAAACGGCAAACGACCTGGTGTGGGATACCGAAGAGAAAGACTCTGACTACAAGGTTGCCATAGACCGATACGATGTAAGCAAACCAAGCACCATCAAGTGGGGAGCGCTCTTCAGGTACAATGCCGATGAGGATAATGAGATGACAATAATATACCCTGAGGAAGAAGCCGTACACAAGGTCTATGTGAGCGAATTGACAGCAACAATACCAGAGCTGACGCCAGGATATGCCGCAGGAGCAGCAATCGGTGTCTATGACACTGATGTTGCAAATGTAGCAGACATGAACCATATCAGTGTGGGCGGTTCAGCCATCAACAGCTACTCAGCTGAATTGCTTGGATTGAGCTACCCGACATATGGTACTGACCCAGCATGGGTCAGCGCTACAGGAGTCGACACACTAGGAAAAGCTATTATCAAGGTAATGGCCAATCCTAATGCAGAAGGCAAATATGCGATGCTTATTGCAGGCTACGAGGAAGTGGATACTGCAAGAGCAGCTAAAGCCTTGAGAGAAAACACTCCAATATTGAGCGGCAAAAGCGTGTTGTTGGACACCACCACAGAAACAGTAACAATCGCAGCATAAGGTGCGAAAATCTAGTTGTTTCTTTTTTTCCTTTTTTTCTTTTCTTCCTTTTCTTGTTTTATCTTGTTTTTTCCTTTCCTGTTTTATTTTGTTCTTTGGTATCTTTCTTTGTTTGGTATTTCTCTTTTGGTTTTTTGTCTGGCGGCTAGCCATTGCTTGAAAAAATTTATAAGCCGCTCTTCTCTTGTCCATGCATGAAGCCCTTGGAAACTAGCAAAGCAAGAGAGGAGAAGCAGAAAAGGAAAAATGTCATTATCGGCGTCTTCATCTCCTTGTTGATGCTTTTCAGCGTGGTCGGCTATGCCTTGCTCTCAGGCTACAATGGAGAGGAGCAGGAAGGCGGCGTAAAGTACAAGGATTATGTGTTCCAAAAGACCCTTGACGGCTGGACGACTAAAGTAACGATAAACAATAATCAAATAACCCTGACAACACTCTACCTGCCCAAAGAAGTAGAGAACATCACGAGCCAAGGCTCTCTGCTCTTGAGCAGTTTCATGGACAGGACTGTTTATATCGTTGCAAACAACCTGAGCGAGAGGCAGGCAGCGGCAAGCCTCGCAATAAACCTTGATAGAGTTGTCTTCAGGATGCAAGGGGCTTGCCCCAGCGAGGAGCAGGAAACAGACTACTGCGTTGATAATAACTTGCCAGCAAAAAACTGCGATGATGCCACCCAAGATACAACAATTATTATCCTCGAAGAAAAAGAAACATTGCAAGAGAGCAGCATAAACTATAAAAACAACTGCCTTGTTATCACAGGTAACGGTTCAGATATCATCAAGGCCGCTGAAAAGTCGGTTTTCATGATATACGGCATAATAGATTAGGGCGATCTAAAAAGGGAAGACAAAGAAAGGAATAGCTCAAATGACCGAAGAAAAAAAGCCAAGGAAAAAGGAGAAGGGAAAGAAAGAGGAGATAAAAAAGGAAGGCAAAGGCAAGACAATCAAAAGGGTGAACATGAAAAGGGTTGTCTGGACCCTGGTTATAATCATCGTGCTTCTTGTGCTCGTTCTCATCTTCGTAGTATTCCGTGATGAGATAGGGCTCGAGTATGACAAGCTTGCCGGAAACATCTTCGAATGGCAAGGCATGAAGTGGTACAAGAAAGCTTATGGAAACATAACAACTTACTCGGCCCAGCTTGCAATCTATAGGCCGGCAGAGGACAAGACTTTTTATTACACCCTCGTCCTGAGAAATGACCCAAGGAAGCTGGCAAAAATTCCTGCGAACATCACGAGCAAAATGCAGCGATTCGTTTACATCTCTTTCGAGGCAGAGCCGCTCAAGTGTACTGACTCTATCGTGCTCGCTACCTGGCGCCTAGCGGATTTTATTGATGCAATCGGCTCCCAAAAGAAGGGCGCGGCGGCATATAACCTCACGAACCTCAACATCTCAGAAACCTATAACGACGCAAGCCACGAGATAAGGAACTGTTCGCACGCACGAGAAGGCACGAGTGTTGTGCTCTTGAAAGAAGGCAAGGAGAGTAGGATAACCCAGGAAGGCCATTGCTATGTTCTCGAGATAGCGGACTGTAAAACCATAGAAGTGAGCGAAAGATTCGTGCTCGCTCTTATAGAAATAATGAAGATGACTCCAGCGAGCGCAGCGAGCGAGGAGTAAGAAACAGAAATAGAGAACAGAAAGCAGAAGGGCAAAAAAACCTTTTAAATCCCGTTTTCCTTTAAACACCAAGCCGACGTGGGACAACGGTACTCCGCCTGCCTTGAGTAAATCTTTCTTAGAAAGAAAGATTTTATCAAAGAAAACAATCAAGATAGCAGGTGCCCGCAAGGGCTTCCAGGTTCGAATCCTGGCGTCGGCGTTTCCCTTCTAAGTCGAAATCTTTATAAGCCCTTTCGTGCTCTTTTTATCGAGGTAGCTAACTAGCTAACTTTCCGTTCATGTTGCTATGGATGGAGGAAGGTCCACACACCCCTGCGATATTCGCAATATCCTCGCAGGAAGGAGCTAGCCTCGTGAGAGGCATGCTGAAAGGCATAGCTCTGGCACAGAAACGACACAGCTCTTGTGGAGCCATGAAACTTGCGTTGAGCAAAGAAACAGGAGACATGATGAAACGGCCATCTTGGCTGGTGCAAGTCCCGAAAAAGGACGCATAGTCTGATGTTAGCATGTTCGATTCTTCCCCTGAAGGGGGAGAGGAACAACAAAAAGTGGCCTATTGTTAGCTACCTCCCAAAAACAAAATGGCAGAACAACTGAGGGTGCCTGCCTCGGGTGGCGGGCTTGTAAGATATTTTGATGAGTACAAGAGCAGGTTTCAGATAAAACCAGAATTCGTACTCCTTATCATAATTCTTGTCATCCTTTTCGAGGTCATTATACGCTTGGTCTAGGCCAGCCCATGGGTTTGATAAAGTATTTATATTTAACATCTCTCATTAAGTTAAGAGGAGAGTAGATTTGGTATGGTGGATGTCAAAGATCCGAAAGAGTTGCTCGCCAAGGCAGAAAATTCTCTGAGGATAGCGGACCACATGGTTTATATCACCTATCCATTACTCAAGGAAAGCCGGCTTCTGCAGAAAATAATAGACCAGTTGAGCGAGGTAGCGATGAACATCATAGAAGCGTCGCTCTCTTACGAATATATCTTCAAGCGCCTGCTATTGCCACAATCGCGGGAGCAGTATTTCGATATGTTCAGGACAAAGTGCTCAGCGAGCTTCGGGATAGCGCCGGCAGAGATGCAAGTACTCAAGGAACTATTTGATTTGATTGAAAAGCACAAAAACAGCCCTTTTGAGTTCTCGAGAAAGGACAAATTAGTCATAATGTCAAACGGCTTCAGAACCGACGCCATAAACCTGGAGAAGCTAAAAAAATACCTCAATACTCTCAAAGTGGTATTGCAAAAAACAAAAACCAGAATCAACAAACCACTCATTTGAGCGATAAATATAAATAATAGAATTACGGTAATAAATCTTGTCAGGAAAAGCAGTAAAAAGAGGCAATTTCTGGAAAAATGTTGAACGAGATTGACCGAGAGAGAAAGATGGCTGAACACCTCTTTTATGTTTCTCTCAAGTACACAAAAACCGGCGATGTCATCCTAAACCTTATAAACAGGTGGGAAAGGATGATTGACAAATGCATCGAGCTTCTTTTGAGGAGGGCCAAGAAGTCAGGAGCAATAAGAGAAATCCCGATAGCGCCGAAAGCAAGAGAAATGGCCATAAGAGACGCCTACAAAGACGAGCTTGTTCAAGAAATAATGGATATTTACTCCTTCTTCAGAAAACTTCCGACCCTCGAGAAAATAAGGGAGCACGAATTCAGGAAAAATGTAGCAATAAAGGTTATAAGCGGGGGTCGCGAGATAGAGATCAACATGGACAAGCTAAAAGAATGGAATGAGTCCCTCAACAGCTTTATAAATTACATCCGGCATATAGTACAGAAAAAAAGATAATCAAATGAAAATCGCCAAAAAAAGAGAGTGAAAATGGTAAAAACAATTGTGATAAGTTCTGGCAAGGGAGGGGTGGGCAAGACAGTTACTGCCATAAATCTTGCCTCGGCCCTGAACAGTCTCGGCAAGGAAACAATTCTGGTCGATAGCAATCTAACTACGCCGAATGTTGCAGTTAATCTTGGCGCTCCGGTGATTCCCATTACATTAAATCATGTGCTTCAAGGCAGGAAGCCAATCCAAGAAGCCATTTACCAGCACTATTCTGGAACAAAAATAGTGCCCTCATCGCTCGCCCTGAAAGATTTGAGGGGGATATCTGCCCTGAGGTTTAGGCCAGCAATAGATGAACTGAAAAAGCACGCTGATTACATTATCATAGATTCAGCAGCCGGCCTGGGCCACGAGGCCCTGTTGCCCTTCTCTGTTGCAGACGAGCTTTTTATTGTCACTAATCCAGAAACAGCAGCAATAACCGACGCCCTGAAAACCATAAAAGTAGCAGAGAAGATGAACAAGCAAGTATCGGTTATCATAAATCGGATAAGAAAAGACAAAAAAGAGCTCTCGGACAAGGAAATCAAGGCAATAATAGAAAAGCCTATTCTTGCCAGAATCCCCGAAGATACGGCTATAAGGGAAAGCCTGATGTTGAGGGATTCTGTAATACACACGCATCCAAGAAGCAGTTCAGCAAAAGCCTACAGGAGACTGGCAGAAAAGATTGCTGGTATAAAACCAGAACCGAAGGAAGAAAGAAAAGAAAACAAGACGAATAGGCAAAAGACATCCCCCGGGTTCTTCAGGTGGATGTTCAAGGAAGATTAACTTTTTAAACCATTTTTTCTTACTATGGACATGACAAAGCAACGGAGGTTAGTTCATCACTAGAACTTTGCCTAGCTTTGCTTGTATCTCTTTTTCTCAGAACATTTCCCAGAGCACAGAAAAGATTTTTAATGCCATGATAACTGAATATAGGTATGGCGGCTGTCGTATAACGGTTAGTATACTCGGCTGTGGTCTGGTTTGCTTTATGGCAAACACGAGACAGAACCCGTGGGGAGTGGGTTCGACTCCCACCTGCCGCCCTTTGCTCATTCCATGCAAAAGAGGTAAAATAAAACAGGAGGAAAAATAAAATGGCAACTGAAACTATCAAGGGTTTTCGCGATATCTCTGGCGATGAAGCGCTCAAGCGAGAGAAAATCCGCGAGTTGCTTGTAAAAAAATTCAAGGTTTATGGCTTCGTGCCGGCCGAAACTCCCATTATAGAGCAAGAGGAGTTCGTGAAAGCGGAACAATCGCAAGAGACAATAAGCGATATTTTCAGATTAAAAGATAGGGGACAAAGAAATCTGGCCCTAAGATTTGAATTAACTTTTCAATTAAAACGTTTAGCTCAAAACAAGAAACTGCCGTATAGGAGGTATCAAATCGGCCAGGTTTTTCGGGACGAGCCAGTTTCGAGCAACAGATTCCGCGAGTTTACACAGTGCGATGT
>JAIMAW010000029.1 GCA_023511755.1 Candidatus Pacearchaeota archaeon
GGACAAGTCCGTACAGAGCCCCCCTTCTTCAAATACGGATATCATACTCTTACCGCTGACGCTATAGTCGTGAGAGCCAGGGATAATATAACAGGGGATACCATTTTCTCTGAGTTTACGGAGATTCGCTGCTGCTGTTTTCATCACCTCAACTGAAGGGATGGCGGTGTCAAAAAAATCTCCTGTGACAAGGACAAAATCCACTTTCTCATAAAGGCATCTGTCGATTGCCTTCTCAAACGACATCAAGTTTAGGAAAGCCATCTGCGGCTGTCTCCATGAGCCTAGATGACAGTCTGCAATATGTGCGAATCTCATCATCCAATTTATCGTATCTAGTCCTTAGCCTTATTTAATTATTTGTGTATGATAATTGGAGGGACTATTACAAGATGTATTCTGAAGATTATGCGGGCGATGGAACAGAAGGGAGAGGCTTGAATTTAGGATGAGGAATTGCTTCTCTTTTTGCCCTCAAACCCTCGACAGCCCTCGCGGCTTGCTCTATCTCTTCCCGTTTGTAGCCTGCATTCAAAAGCGAAAGCTTGGCATCCTCAATTCTTTCGCCCCTTTCAAGAGCATTCCTCAAAGCAGCAATCAAATCTTCGACAGCCATCTTACTTTTTTCGGCCCTCCTCTAGCACTCCTTTTGGCCTTCTTAATTTTTATACTTTTCTTTATAGATTTACGGTTTGACCATTCTGCAACAGGTGTATATCTCTACCGAGCTTGTAGCCGAGCTCTGTTGCTAGCTCAGCCAACGCGCTTAGTTTTGAAATATCGCCATGTGCCGGGATTAGGTTTTGGGGGTTCAACATTTCTATCATATCCCTCAAATCTTCGCGCCCACAATGGCCAGAGACATGCACGTCTGTAAAAATTCTTACCCCTTTTTCCTTGAGTCTCTTCTCGAGCTGCTTCCTATTTGCCTGATTGATTGGATTGGGGATGATGCTTGAAGAAAAAATAACATGGTCTCGCGATAGGAACTTGAAAGGCAGCACCCCGTGCACCATCTTGTCTAGTATCGAGCCAGGCTCTGCCTGATGGCCCGTACACACAAGCATGTACTCTGTCCTGGCCTTCGACACTTGTTTCAAGGCTCTCTCAACTTGGTTTCTGTAGCTCAAGAGTTTAATGTCCTTCATGAACGGAATAAGTTTCAGCCTTGACGCTGCTGAAACATATCTATGCAGAGAGCGTCCTAGGAAAAGAATCTTCCTTCCAAGCTGCTTGCCGCAGTCAACTATGCTCTTCAGCCTAGCCATGTGGCTTGAAAAAGTCGTCACGATTATGCAGGCATCCTCATTAGATGTTGTCAGCAGAACATCCTCAAGCAAACCACGAGCTATTTTCTCACTTGGGGTCTTGTGTTCCAGGTCGGCGTAAACGGAATCTACAACCAGAGCAAGTATTCCTTCTTTAGCAAGTTCCTTGAGCCTCTCGTAGTTAGGCTTTTTCCCAAGGATGGGGCTGTTATCGAACTTGAAATCATTGGCATAGAGTACTGCTCCTTTTGGGGTATGTAGCACCATTAGAGCTGTTTGTAAAGTAGAATGAGTTATGTTGATAAACTCTATTTTGTGCTCACGCTTGCCTTTTATCGTGAACGAAGAGTTTGGGCTGACCATCCTTATTTTATTTCTGAATGGGATTGCCTGATCTTTTATTAGAGAACCAAGAACTTCGGCTGTGAATGGAGTTGCCGCGATTTCCGCATTATAGCGATGAGCTGTGTAGGGCACTGCTCCGACATGGTCAAGGTGTGCATGGCCTATTAACATTGCCCTGACTTTATGCTGAATATTCTTGAGCACAATGTCATTTGGAAGGGCGTCAATATCGCGAAGTCTCTTTTCATTATAACCGCCCTCTTTCTGGTCCTCTAGCTCTACAATGGGTGGCAGATATAGCCCTGAATCGAAGATGAAAGCGTCATCACCTACTTCGACAGCAGTCATGTTCTTGCCTACCTCGTTATAACCACCAACCGCATACAGTTTTATCATTTTTATTCCTCTATCCCCTTTCTTTTGATAAATTCTATAGGACAAGAAAATATGAATTTATAATTCTTCTCACTATCTCTCCAGAAACCCAAAAATTATTTTGTTACTTTGTAATAATAAGAATAGAAAGGTTTATATAGCGCTTTTTGCTTTAGTAGTTTGGGCAAATGTCGTGAAGGTACAAAATACTTTGGGGCTTCACGAAAATAACAGACGGAGAAGAAGGATAATCCATGGAAATAAAATGAAAAATTTAATCAAGCTGGCAGGGTTACTGGCACTTGTTTTGGCCTTCGGCTCTTGTAGGGATAATTCGAACAGAAGCGAACCATTTAAGAGTTGCCTCAAATCTGCAATGGCTTATAACTACCTTGGAAAAGAGGAAAGCGCACTAGAATATCTAGACTCTCTCCAGATTGGCATACGGAAAGAGTATTCCAAACGATTATCAGGAGAAGAACTCGTGGAACTTTCTGAAATTTATTCCCGGGCATGTTTAGAGAGAGGGAAGATTTACAAGGAGGAAGGAAAGTTTGATCTTGCCTTGGATGCCTTTAATGAGGTGATTACTTCTTACCTTGGCTATGACTTAGGAAAAAGCCCGCCGAGTTGGGACCCTGTGTTAGAGGCTTATATTGAAATGGCAGAGATATTTGAAAAGATGGGCGATGTAGAAAGGGCTGAAAGATATAGAAACGTGATAAAACTTCTAGCTAACTAGTTTCTTTATTGTATCTGCATCCATATTATAAACAAGTTCTGTATCTTTCCCGCTGACTTTTGTTTCTTTGGCTCCCTTATTGTAATCAATATCAAACTCACCGATCCCAAAATCACAATCAGTATTCAATAAATCCAGGGCGTAGGTTTTACTTTCCACGGGGATACAATAATCTGGGTTAGTGGCGCAGCACAACTGTGTCTCCTTCTCTGCGAATGATAAATCCGCGCCTTTTATTGCCTCTCCATTTAGATATAACGTCCCTCTGCTAACTTGCCCCAAACGTTTCGTTCTGACGTTATAGACTGCTGTGGTTCCAGGAGTTGCAACGTATCGCTCTAGCAACTCGCCTGAAGCACTATATCTTGCCAAAAAGCTGTCTTCTTGGAGCCACTTCAAGCTCCTTTTATCTATGCCTGCAAATTTTAAGCCTATTCCTGATATCCGGAATTCTGGCTGGGTGCTAAAGTAGTACTCTTCTTCGAAATAATCTTCTGTAAGAAGTTGCCCTACATTCATAATGTTGTCCCTCCCTGCATAATACCTCGGAACTTCTAGGGAACCTCCGCTAACTATCCCGTTCCAGTCCAAAGAAAATGTGGCGCGAGTCGCCGCATGGGTTATATGGGTTAAGTAATCTTCTTCCATGAACAAGGCAAAGGTATTAAGCATCCCGGCTACCCTCCTTGCTTGCGAGATTGTTGTCTGTATCGAATACTGGGTATATGCTGGCCAATCTTTTATGGGTGGTTCTTTAAGATAAGCCACAATATTCTCCATAGAGTTCTCACCAACATAAACTTTCGGCTTGCCTCCTACAAGCTTTATGTTATATGCTGCGACGAGTTCGCCGTCCTCATAGGCTATGCCATGGTCATGTAACATGGCTCTCACATGATCATTCGGAGTAAAGCCACATATATGTAAGTGATAAACTTCCCCCTCCACCAATATAGAACCATAGTTCTCCGGCCTAGGCGGTATCGCGCATCCGAAGAAAGCCGAGACTTGAGAAGTTAAAAAGACAGAGGCTAAAAAGAATAAAAGAAAAATTAATACTTTCTTCATTTTACAACTCAGTCACGAACCTCCAGGTTATATTGCCATCAAACTTTATATTTTTATCTGTGATCAAAAACCATATGTGCTCTGGCTCGGCTATTTCCTTTTTCACGGGCACTATTCTTATGGTAACATTACCCTCAGAGGCAATTTCCTCGATACATGTCATGCATATGCTACCTGTAGCTTTCTTATATTCCTCGACCACTTGTGAGGAAACATCAAGAAACTTGAGAACAGGCGCATCGAGCTGGACATTAAAATTCTCGAGCCTTGAGGATGCTGTGCCTTTCTTTACAGTCACAGGGCAATTGAACAGAACGCTGACCTTTTCAGAAATCTCGACATCGCTCAAACATTTGCCCTCAAAGGCGTAGCCTGAAAGCTCTTCAGAGGCAAAGCATTCGCTCGAGTGCTCATCAAGGTATTTTGCCAACTCGCCTGCTACAGTATTTGCGCTTGGCACAAAAGTCTGGTTGCCTTTCCAGTAGTAAGCGGTTTTCTCGTCAAGGAAATTAATACTTTCTACGTTATCAAGGCTATAATAACCGCCTTGTCTTGCAATGAAAAGAACTGCTTCTTGGGTCTTGAGCTCAAAGCAATCACCCAGATAGCTTTTGACCTTGGCAACATCGCTTTCGCTCAGCCCAGCTCCTGGGATGCCCTGTTGGAAAATTATAACAAGAACTATCAGGGCAACCAGTATGATTGCAATGACAATAAACAAGGTCACCTGGGCTTTTTTGTCCATAATTGCTTTATACAATTCGTATTTAAAAACCTTACCTTAGAAAATTTTAAAAGCAAATTATTCGTTAGGGCATTAAGGGAAGGTAGCTCAGCCTGGGAGAGCATACGGCTGAAGACCGTAGTGTCCGGGGTTCAAATCCCCGCCTTCCCACTCCAAGATGAAAAAAGAAAGTTATGCGATGGCGGTTGTGCTAATTCTACTGGCATCCATGATAGTGAGCGGTTTTGACGGATTCGGAAGTTTTGGTTTAGGTTGCGAGGAAAAGGCCAAAGTACTTGTAAATGCCTGCAAGATGGCATGCTACGAGGCTATAAACAATGGAACAGACTTGAGTAAAGGCCCTTGCCTTCTCGATCCTATGTCTCAGGATACAAACTGGGTCTGCGATATAGCTCACAAGCCCAGAGAGAACATAGATAATGAACGCGAGAATCAGTGTAACTCGTGGCACAATGGCACATCAAAGCACTTTATCGAGCTTACACCCGAGTGCGAGTTTATAACTGCTAATTGAGTGGATTAAAACCAAGGCGCAGAAAAAGCGAGAAAAACAAGAAAGAAAGTTTTATAAAATACTGAAACATCATTACACTATTGCATTAATCATTATAATAGCAAAAGAACAAAAGAGGTAAAAGATGATGAGAAACAAAAAAGCGGCTTTTGAGATGTCTATAACTACTGTTGTCATTCTTGTGATCGCCGTGATAATGCTGATTCTCGGGCTTGTTTTCGTAAGAACTATAATGTGCAGAGGCTTGAACATGGTAACTACGACTCTTGATGGGGCACAGGCAGAGATAAACAAGCTCTTTGGCGCTGGAGCGGCTAAGGAGATAGCGTGCATGGGTTCTGGAAACCAGCAGCTAACTATCGTGCCAGGAAGATATAATGTTGTTGGTTGCGGATTCAGCCCGGACGTGCCGAAGACATATAACTATCAATTCCAGCTTGAAAGTGCGATTATCTTCGGGACGACTCAGGATATCAAGACACAGGCGCAGGGATGGATAGCAGAGAAATTAAGTGGCACCATCTCAGCAGCCCCGGGAGACACGTCATATGCGACATTTGGGATACAGCCGCCAAAAGACGCGCCGCATACGATACTGAAATTCAAGGTGCGAGTTAACAATGTAGACAGAGACTCTATAAGATTTGAAGTGAAACCAGTTGGGTGGTTGCAACAGAGCGTGTGTTAGGGTGTCTGTTAGGATTCAGGATTCGCTGAGTAGTGTATTGTTAAGTTAGAGGGACTTAGAATTTAAATATTAATGTATTATTGCATTAATAGAATAGAAAAACCATTAAATAGTTCTTAACCACTTACAGGCCTTTTTGTAATCTTTGTTGAATATAATGGATCCGCCAACAACTATTGTTCCGCCAGCTTTAACGATAAGAGGGACACTATAATCCCTAACTC
>JAIMAW010000030.1 GCA_023511755.1 Candidatus Pacearchaeota archaeon
CAGTCCCAACTGTTGTTGTAGTGTTGATGCTTAACATAAGATACTCGTTAGTTTTTATTGGTTCAATCTTTATTTGCTCCTTGAAACCAACAATTTCTTTGAACAAGTTAGCTTTTATCGTAATTTTGTAAACAATCTCTGGCAACGAATCACTCAAACCAACCACGCATCCTGCCAAGGCATCCGCCTTTGTTAAAAAGGGGTCTAATGAGGTTTGTATTGCCAAACTCCCCGAAGGCAAGGCTTCCTCGAGCATGTTCGCTCCAGCCCTCAGGCCGACGATCTTTGTTTTGATAGTAAAATACTCTGTCTTGTCATGCTTTTTCTTAGCCAAGCCCGGTTTGATTTCAATTTCATCACCGACATGTAGAATGCCCTGCCTTAAGGTTCCACCAAGAACCCCACCTAACAAATCTTCAGGTTTGGTCCCAGGACGATTAATATCAAATGAACGAGCAACTAGGAATAAGGGTTTAGCTTTCTCGTCTCTTTTACGAGGAGCCAAATGGGTTATCTCTTCGAGCAAAGCATCAATGTTGATTCCTTGCTGTGCACATATTGGTATTACGACAGCATTTTCTGCATACGTCCCTTTGATAAAATCTCTTATTTCCTGGTACTGTTTCAAAGCTTGTTCTTTGGTTACTAAGTCAAGTTTGTTTTGTACGATTATAATCTGCTTAATTCCTTTAGCCTCTAAAGCAAGCAAATGTTCTTTTGTTTGCGGCTGTGGAAAAGGTTCATTAGCCGCGATAACTAACAAGGCAGCATCAATTATTGCAGCACCGCCTAGCATCGTAGCCATAAGCATCTCATGCCCTGGAGCATCAACGAAGCTTACATATTCAATCTCGCGAGAATTGCCGCCGCATTCACATTCCTTGCGTACAGTGAACTTGCCACATTTCTCGCACTTTCTTATTATTACATCAGCATAGCCCAACTTGATTGTTATTCCCCTTTTAAGTTCCTCGCTATGTTTGTCTGCCCACACTCCGGTTAACTGATACAGCAGTGTTGTTTTGCCGTGGTCTATATGGCCGACTATGCCAATATTCAGTAAAGGTTGTTTTGTCAGCTTGGTTTCTTGCATTTAAATAACAAAGAAAAGGAATTTTTAAAGTTATTGAATACGATAATACGCTGGGCTTGAAATTAAATCAAGAAATCTTTTACAAAGTAAGAAGTTGTCGTTATATACAAATCGTTTTTATATTCCAAAGCATGAGAATAAATGTCCTGCTGTCTTTCATCGCATTTTTGTAATTTATTTTGAAGAACAAGTTTGCCACCAAGTTCTAGAGCCTTACAAAAAGTATCAAATTCTAATGGGATTGCTATGCTTGTAATTTTAACCAAGCCGTGGTCTTCCTTTCATTTCCTTGTTTGACATTTTATTTTTTCCTGAGATATCCCTGTATGAACTCCATAATATTTTTCAGCGACTTTTCGGCAACCTTAATTCCCTCTGCATCACTTTGGTTTTTTGAATTGGGTTTATATGTCCTTATTTCATTCTTTTTTCCGTCTGTTATAATTACGTAATCTACCTTCCCATCTTTTCTAAAATCAATTATTGTGGCTTCGCCTTCATCGTTGATTCTTCTGTAGATTATATCTTGAGTAGAGTCTGCATCTAGAGAGATAACTTGTTCTTTAACACCATACTCTCTGCTGATATCCCATAGCTTTCCTTTGGGCAAGGGCAGTTCATAAACAATTGGCTGATTTGCCTGTGCGAATAAGCTCAAAATTGAAACTAAATTTCCGAGTGACATTTTATTTTTCATACTCTAATTCAATTCTTTCGTCTGATGCTGTGATGAAAACAATTCCTTTGTATGTAACTTGGTGGACATAGCCCCCGCCACATTGCTTTCTATTTGCTTCAAGAATTCCGTCTTCGGTAATTGCGCTTTTAGCAATTATCAAAAACATGTCTGGCTTAAGGAAATACTTATCATCGCCGGTGTTTTTCAAATGGGCTTTTGCATCCTCGATTATTTTTTCAATTATATTGTCAAGTGTTTTTCTCATAATCCCCACAAGAATTTATTATATTTAAATTTTTCCTTTAAAGTGACAACAAAATTAAAAGGACTATATGTAACTTTTTTCTGCTTTTATTAAGCATTCAACTATTGCATGTCTTGCTTTCAATTCAGTAAGAGAATCTGCACGATAGCCCATATTTGCCCTAAGTTCAAATTGCTCTCTTCTTTTGAACTGGTTCGTTCTAGACACGTGCCATCCTTTGTCTAATTTTTCCTTGAAAAACGGTAAACTTTCTTTGTGAGGATTATAATAATAAACTGAAGCTGGATTTTCTTTCATTAATCTAATTATTTGTTTATTGTAAGGGTCGAGCTCCGGACACAACAACAAATTACAAACTTCTTCGAGTATTAACCGCAAATGATAATCTTTAGTGATTACAGCAAGGGGCTCCTCGGTAAAAATTGATTCCAACGAAGCTGCAATAATCTTTTCATCAGTATGATTATCTACTGGTTCATTTCGCGGTTTGAATTTATACCAGCAAGGAATTCTCACTCGCCCCTTCAATCTTTCGGCTTCTGTAATCCTTTTTACAACATTAAAAAACAATTCGTAACACTCTTTATTTTTAGGTTTGTATATCCTTGCAGCGCGCGCTCCTTTCAAAGAAAGGAAACAAATTTTTTCAAACAATCTCTTTTTCTCTTTTCTGTCCTCATCGTATTCAAAATTTTTTATATTTTTTTTACAAAGATATCTGTCGTAGTACTCGAAAAAAGAAACTTTTTCACTTATTATTCTTTGGAGCTCTTGGAGTTCCCCAACAGTTTCTGGCAATACCATTATTTTAGAATTTTTTAGCAGTTCTATGCTCCATTCTATTTTATCTATAATTTTTTGGAGTCCCTCTTTGTATATTTCCTTGTAACTTTTTTTATTATAAATTCCCTCTGTTAAATTTTTCTTGGTAGAAAAAAATGAAGAATCAATTAAAATTCTATTCTCTCTATTCAAGATTTTTTCCAAATTTAAATTAATAGAATAAATATGTCGCTCTTCTTGTCCCATTTTAATAGAAATTGAAAAGATCTTTTTAAAGATTTATTTAGAAATAGTCAACTTACTCTTTCTTTTCTTCAGCGGGTTTTGCTTCAGTTTTCTTGAAAATCTCATCGAAACTCTTGGCTCCGTGTTTCGAAACTTTCAAATTAATCTGCGCAATGTCTTCAGCAATTACATTGCCCCTAATAGCTCTCCGGAGTCTTAGGCCCCTGTCTGGCTTCCTTGATGTTTTGTTTTTCCTTACTCTTCTCAGCCCCTTCCCCTTTGTAAGCAAAACTCTTTTTCTCATCGAACCATCGACCATTGCCAATGCTGGAAACCCCGCTGTGTCGCTAGCGCCAGTAATGATGAACTCGTAATCTCGAAAATCCGGCACCTCTTTTATCGCAGCCCCTTTGATTGTCTCGCCAATTTTTCTCCCAAAGAATTCCTCGCTACTTGACTCTAAATGCACAGTCCTCTTGCTTTTAGGGTCTCCTATATCTATTTTGAATGGCATAATTATCTCTTGATTCGGCTATTTAAAAAACTATCTAAAAATCTCTAGATGTCTGGTGGCTCAGATGCCCCACGTCGCCTTGCTCTTGCGCTTTATCTCAGCGATTTCTTGAAGCACTTTAATCTCGCTCGCACTAAGATATTTCTTGTTTTCTTTCCATTTACGAAACTCGTCCTCAGTTAAGCCAACGTAAAGGACCTCGTCTTCTTTCACTTGCCTGCCGAAAGTTACCCTAGGCAATGAGATGGCAAGCTCCATGCCCGCCGTGGCCTTTTCAATACTCTTGTTTTCCAATTGCATTCCCTTAACTTTATCTATCTCTTCGCCTTTTTCATTAAGTAGCATTGTTCCTGGTTTTAATATCCCCGCTTCGATTCTAATGCCAAAAATGGCTGGCTTGCTTTGTCTGAAGCAACAGTTTCTCAATACTTTTATTTTGCAAGGCCAGGCTAATCCCTCAAGTTTCTCCCTTTCGATTTCTAATGATCTTTCCTGTCGCCATTTTAGAAGCTCTTCAATTATATGATAGATAACATCGCTTCCAATTATTTTGACTCGTTCATCAATAATAGTTTCTGGCTCGATCGTAACATTAAAACCAACAATAACAGCATTCATAGGATCGGTTTCTATATTTGTAACAGCAAGAGCGATGTCTTGTCTCTTTATATTGCCAATTTCGGCTTTCTTGACTTTTATTCCTTCTTTTCTCAACAAAAACAACAATGCTTCTAGAGAGCCAAGAGAATCAGCCTTGGCAATAATGCCTTCCTTATCAAGTTTCAATTGCTGTTGGACTTCCTTTTGTAGTGCGCTTTTCAACTTTTCTACCTCAACTGCTTTAGTTTCTTCCTTAATAACAACGAAAGGCATTCCCGGGACGATCTCTGTAGTTTCCGGCAAGTAAAGCCTAACCCCCGAAGCAGCAATAACTTTATCACAACTTTCAAAACCCTTGCCCAATGGCAGCGCCTCGAAAAGTGCGCGGATCTTTGTTTCGACTGGTTGTTGCAAAGTAGCAATTATTAAACTATCTTTTCTCTCGAGAGTACCATCATAGAGGATTGCCTCAATTGTCGTGAAACCTTTCTCTTTCTTTATTTCTAGAATAGTACCTTTGCCTTCAGGCCCTATCACCAACTTGCCTTTCAAGAATTTTTGTGCTAAGCCCGCTAACATTACAATAAGCTCTGGCAACCCTTCGCATGTTTTTGCAGAACAAGGCACTAAGGCTAATTGCTTAGTGAAATCTCTTATTCTGTAAAACAAATCAGAATCAAAACCAAGCGCCGTGAAATCGTTGATTATCTTGTAAAACTTCTTGTCAAATTCATCCTTAGTAAATTTTGCTTGTTTTTCTATGTTCTCGACAAGATTTTCAGAGCGCTTTGTCCATCCCGCGATGTTATCAATCTTGTTCAAAGCAACAATAAAAGGCACTTTATTCTCCTTCAATACTTCAATGCTTTCTCGCGTTTGTTCCATAATCCCTTCGTTTATGTCTACCACAAGTATTGCCAAATCCGCAAGCGCGCCACCCCTTTTTCTAAGATTAGTAAAAGCAGCATGTCCCGGAGTATCAATAAACAAAAAGCCAGGAATTTCAAGCGTTATATTGAACTGTTCCAAAAGTTTGGAGCATCTCTTCTTGATAATTGAAGCCGGCACCAACGTGAATGAAATTTTCTGTGTTATTGCGCCAGCTTCCTTGGCCGCGACACAAGTCCCCCTAATTGAATCCAAAAGCGTTGTTTTACCGTGATCAACATGGCCAGCCACAGTTACAATTGGCTGCCTTATCTGTGGCGTAGTTGGCACTACTTTTGCTATAGGTTTTTTCTCCTTGACTCCTCCTCTTTCAACTCGCGTTGCCATCAAGGCAAAAAGAAAAAGAAACTTTTAAACTTTGTTCTTCAAGGATTACTCTTTGGGATGGGGACATTATACTTGCCAGGGAAATCTTCATCCTTGATTTCATTCCTATCGACAATTGCTTTCTTGTAAACACCCCAGCTAATTCCGTTGGGCTCGCCATATTTTTTCCAGGCGCTCCATATTGTTCCAGAATATTCTATAGTAGAATCAGCATGAATGAGTGAATTGTAATCCCTGTTTTCTTTCAAAGCGGGCTTTATACCAAAATTCCAAACAAGAGCACCAAGTCCTGCCAAGGCGCCAATCCCTAATGTTTTTATTATGACGTCTGCCAATTTGTCTTTATTCATTTTTTATTTTCTTTTTTATTTTTTAATTGGATAATACCCCAAGAAAGCAAAGCCCATTTATAAACC
>JAIMAW010000031.1 GCA_023511755.1 Candidatus Pacearchaeota archaeon
GTTCTATATCGGTGGCGGGGTGCCGAAAAATTATATTCAGCAAGCGTTGCAATTTGCCAAGCCCGCGGACTATGGTATTCAGATAACAACGGACAGGCCAGAACCAGGCGGTTCTAGCGGCGCACCTCTTCGGGAGGGCATTAGTTGGGGCAAGCTGTCGTCAAGGGCAGAATTCGTTGATGTTTTCTGCGATGCAACTATCGCACTGCCTTTGCTATACGCCGCCTTGAATGACCGATTAGATTGCAAATCAGGGTGAGAAAGACTTCTAAAACTCTGCCTAACGAAATGAAACAAATGAAAAAGACAAGTATGTTTCCTAAAAGCACAATAAATTTTTTAAATTGTCCCCACGATTAAAAATAGGATAAAGAAAATGAAGAGAAAGATATCAAAAATGAAAATAGAGCATAAATTGGAGATTTATATTAATTTAGTGAATTTGCCAGAAGTAGTCCTCACCCCTATAATTTCGAAGAAAAGATATGCGCCGCCCACCTACAATTGTGATAGCGGGGAAGACAGAAAGCAGTTAATAAGAGCAATTCAAAACTTCTACGAAACGGGAAAGTACAAAATAAATTATGTTCTTTCCTCATCTCAAATTGATAAAATTGTCAAGAGAGATTTGATTGGGGTTTCTCTGCTGGAATTTCTTTTGGATGATCTGGACAAGAAAAAACTAAGATAATCCTAAAGCTGGAAAACAAAAAGCTTAAAAAATAAAGATAGTTTTTTGTTCTATGAAAGAAGAGGAAGCGATAAAAAAAGGTATTAACATCGAGGCCTTGAAAGAAGAGCAGAAGAAGCTGGCTAAACTCGTTTCACTGAAAGATGCCTTCGACTTTGGCAATGCGACTAGGTTCTGTGGGGTGCACATAGAAATTCTACAGGACACGAGAGAGATACTTGCTACTGCTGTAGTATGTAACGAGAATCTCGAGATTGTTGAAGAGAAGTACATAATTAGGCCAATAAAGTTCCCCTACATTCCCAGTTTCCGCGCCTACAGGGAATTGCCAGCCCTGACAATCGTGCTCGACAAGTTAGAAGAGTCTCCTGATGTAATATTTATCGAGGCCAATGGCATAGCTCATCCTAGGGGTCTAGGACTTGCGAGCCACCTGGGCATAAGTATCAGCAAGCCGACAATAGGTCTCTCCAAGAAGGTGCTCGTAGGAGAGCAGCAAGGCGATGAGATTGTTTTCAATAGAAGAGTAGTGGCAAAGGCAGTGATCACGAAACAGGGTTCAAAGCCACTATACATTTCGCCAGGCCATATGATCTCTCTCAAGACAGCTATAGAACTAGTTAAAAAATGCATCAAAGAGCCCCACAAGTTACCCGAGCCGATAGTTATTGCCAGAAAAGCAGCAGACAGGATAAAGAGAGAGCTCGGAAAGAAATAAGCCATAGTTTGATTAGTGCAGTATTCTATGCACTTTCTGCAAAGCCTACATGGTTGCAACGCCTATCTTTGTCGCTATTTTCTTTATCTTCACCACAAGCTCATCTGCAGTGTCATCTTCTATTTTCTTTCCCTCTCCGACTTCTAGCTCCTCGGTGTTCTTGATTTTTATGAAATTAATCAAATCCCTCAAATCGTTTTCGATGCTTGCGATAACAGCCTTATCTTTTGCTTCCTTGAGCCCTTTGTTTGGTTTCATCTTTGTTTTTACCTCCTTTTGTATTCCTTTTACTTACGAGAATTTAGATAATCCTATGTTTTTAAGGTTTTTGTCGCTTTTTTTTGTTTTTGTCGCTTGTTTTTTTTAATTCTGTACTTATTTTGCTTTAGCCCCCTGATTTCGGCTTCAGGCTTATCTCAAAATGACTCCACAGCGCATTAGGAGTCAGGGTGCTAAGCCTCTCTCTCGCCTCTTTAATCCCAAATTTCTCGATATCCCTCACTTCCTTAACCTTAGGTGTCATTGTTATTGCTACTGTCAGTCTTGCAATACTGCTCATCAAAAATATTAATAAAATTGGGGGAATTCCGGCCAGCTCGAAAGACATTGAGGAGACAAAGCCGCCGAGAGTAGCCCCGACGAAAACCCCCGCACCATTTAGTAAATTTGAATATGCCACACAAAGAGCCATTCTTTGGCGTGTTACAGCGTCATAGATAAAATTACTCGAAGAAAGATTAAAACCAGCCCAAACCATTCCCGAAAAAATTTCTACAAAAACAAGATACGAAAGCAAAAAGCTTTTACTTACGAATATGGAAACAAACCATAACAAAGGCACGACGGCCACTAAAAAAGAAGTCATATTTATTACTTTTATATTTCCATAGCGATCCGCAAACTTGCCCCAAAGAGGCATTAGCAATAAAGATGCTAAGGAGCTGGCTATAGTAACTATAATCCATTGCAAGTAGCTAAAACCAAGGTCTTTTAACATATAGACAGCAAAGAATGGTGATGCAATTGCAGTAGCAAGTTGCATCAAAGCAACCAACACTGTGAACTTGCCAAAGTTGCTTTTCGGGATGTAACGAATAAACTGCCAGAAACTAAAATAATAACCTTTTTCGTAAGTTATTTTCGGTTCGTATTTCTTTGAAAGCAAAAAAGCTGAAATTGCTCTTGCGATAAATGCAAGAGTAAACAGTATTACAAAACCAAGAAATACCTTAGTTTTTGCAAGATAATCCAATATAAAAATTCCTGCTAACATAGAAACTAGTGCCACAAATCCAACAATCCTGTTCCTATTGCCAAAATACTTTCCAGAGCCTGTTGAAACAATATCCTTCATCCAAGAGTTCCAGGCAGGCGTAAGGAAGGCGCCAAACAATACCAGGAGGGTGTAAACAACAATGAGGAATGCCGGGGTTATTGTCGAGTTTATGCCAAACACAAAGTACAAGACGCCAACCATGATAACGAGAAGCCACATTATCGCCTGCATCATAGCACAGGAAACTACAATTTTTTTCCTCGAAGTTTTTTCCATGAGTTTTGTAGTGAAAAGCTGCGAGAAGTTGCCTAGCAAGGAAGGTAAAGAAGTTAGCAAGCCTATGTGCGCATTAGTAGCTCCAAGTTTCAAGGCAAAAGGCGTTATATAACGAATACCCAAGCCTTCGCTTACAGAATAAGCAGAGCCTTCTTTAATGCTCAAGGTTTTTGTCTTTTCTATAAGCTTTTTTTCTTGTTTTTTCTGTGTCATCGGAACCATCCTTTTTAAATTTGCATTTAACAAAAAACCTATTTATAAATCTTTTGAAAAAGTTTATTAACAGAAAAAGACATTATGCTCTAGGAAAAGGGGAAAATGGCAAGAGTTGCTAAGATGCATAATCAGGAAGTTGCGCGAATTTTTTTTGAGATGGCCGATATTCTCGAAATGCAAAATGTTCAATGGAAGCCACAAGCTTATAGGCGAGCTGCCAAAGTAATCGCAACCATGGCAGAAGATGTTGAAAAGATCTATGCAAGAAAGGGGCTAAAAGGCTTGGAAGACATCCCGGGAGTAGGCAAAAACATGGCTAACAAGATTGTAGAGTACTTGAAAACGGGCAAAATTAAGGCTCATGAGAAACTGAAGGCGAGCGTAAGTGCAAAGGTTGGCGAATTGATGGAAGTGCAGGGCCTTGGACCAAAGAAAATCAAAAAATTGAACTTGATGCTTGGAATCAAAACAATCAAGGATTTGGAAAAAGCAATTAGAGAACATAAAATTGCAAAGCTTCCTGGCTTCGGCGAGAAATCTGAGGCAGACCTGGCAGAAGCATTGAAAATGAAAAAAGAAAAAAGAAGGCCTTTGCAAGAAGTCTTGCCGATAGCAGAGCACATCGTGGAAGAATTGAAAAAATCCCAAGTTGTTGATAAAATTGATGTCGCTGGCTCGATTAGAAGAAAAAAAGAGACAGTGCGCGACATTGACATACTCGTGGCAACAAAAAATCCCTCGCGAGTTATGGACATCTTCACTTCTATGCCCGAAGTTTCAAAAGTTCTGGCAAAAGGCCCTACAAAAAGCGCAGTAATCTTGAAAAATGGAATTCAGGCAGATGTTAGAGTTGTAGACAAGAAGAGTTATGGCGCCGCTTTAATATATTTTACCGGCTCGAAAGAATACAATATTAGGCTTAGAGAGTATGCCATGAAAAGAGGTTTCAAGTTGAGCGAGTATGGCTTGTTCGACAGAAAAACTGGGGCTTTTGTCGTAGGTGCAACTGAAGAGGAAATTTACAAAAAGCTAGGCTTGAAGTATGTTAAGCCTGAAGAAAGAGAAAAATGGATTTTCTAATTTAATCTTTTTGAGAGTATAAGTTTATAGAATCTTTTGCTACTTTTGCAATAAAGCAGCCCTTATCAATATTGAACTTGATAGATTCATTATATTCATAATTATAACCTACAATTTTTGCATTAGGAAAAATTTTTCTTAGTTCTTCAACTAAGGAATAGAAGTTTTTTTCGTAACTTCTGATGTATTCGCCCCCGTCATTTTTACCGATATATTTTTCATTTAATTTGAAAGCGACAATTATTGCAGAATTATGCTCTTGCATCATGGGCCATAAATCTTTTGCTTCCTTGATTACATTGAGATGGCTAGAAAGATCGTTCGGGGGATAGTGGCTCAATAATCCAAATTTTTCCTTTTCTTTTTCGAAAAATCCTAGAACACAATAACAACCCACCAAGCCGCTTGTTTCTAGCATTCCTTTTGACCAGGTTTTCAAATCGCAAAAATTGACATATCTGACTGTTTGTTTTTGTTCTCTTTTGAACTCTTTAATCACTCTCTTTTCGAGTGGCTCGCCCTTGCCATTAACATAAATCGTTTGTGTACAGCCCGCAAAAAATGCTAATAGAAAAGATAAAATCCCTATAATCGATATGTCTGCCTTTGTTTTTTCTTTGTTTTTTCCATTTTACTTTTTCACCAAAATTCCAGAAGAATATTTATCGTAGCCAATAACAAAAAAGCCTGCTTTTTTTAAATTTGAGATTATTCTTGTTTTTAGTTTTGCTTTCTTTTTCAATTTTCCTGGCTCAGGACAATAATGCCATAATTTACCACCTTTCTTCAAGACCCTGTTCATTTCTTTGTAAAATGCCAAAGAATAAAGTTCCGGAGCCATAACGAAAGTTGGTGGATCATGCAAGATACAATCAAAGTATTCATCATGAAATTTTTTTATTATTTCGAAACTATCACCAAGAATTGATTCTATTTTTTTGTTTTCGAAAAGTTCATTGCTTGATGGATTTAGCTTTGCGATTTCTATTACGTTTGGGTCTTTTTCTATTGTTATTACTTTCTTTACCTGCGATTTTCTTGCAGAATAAATTGCAGTATAGCCCAGGCCAGTGCAAGTATCAAGAACAATTCCTTTTGGTTTAAGTGCCTTGATTTTTGTGAAGGTATCTTTCAAGGGGTCTATTTCAGTGAATCGTTGCATGGGCACTCCAGATATTCTTAGCACTGGAATTGTAGCCGTAGGAACTAATTGATAAAGTTTGTTGGTTTCTGGAGAGAAAAATTGTATCTTCTTTTTCATTTGAAAAATAAATGCGCTGGCCGGGATTCGCACCCGGGTCACTTCCGTTCTGCAAAAGTTTTGATAGAATCTTTTTCTAAAAGATTCTTTGGCAGGGAAGCGTCTTAACTACTGGAC
>JAIMAW010000032.1 GCA_023511755.1 Candidatus Pacearchaeota archaeon
AGCCACCCTTCTCATCTCTTTCTTCTCCTTGTGTTGCACAGGCGCTGTTATCTTTGGCTGTTCTTTTTCAATCTCTTTGTGGAGCATCTTTTCCCTCTCTTTCTTCTCCTTTTCTTCAGCCTTTTCCTCTTTTTTCTCTTCCGGTTTTATCTCTTTCTTTTCCTCTTTCTCCTTTTTCGCCCTCTCTACTTTCTTTCGTTCTTCTGCCTTTTTTCTTTCCCTCTCTTTCTTCTCCTCTTCAATTTTCTTTAGGTAGACTTCGCTATTAAGGTTCAAAATCCTAATTTTATTTTCTAAAGCTATTTTTGCTATCTCTATTTTCTTTTTTTTACCCATTTTTCCAATAATCGCTATTTCTCCCTCCCTGATACTTTCAAGCTCTTTGGCGTTGCGGATTATTTTAGGCTTCAGATTATTAATGTAGCCCCTCGTGCTCTGCGGGCGGCCATACCCTATTGAAGGTTGTTTGATATACCCTTTTCTTTTCTCTCTGAGCTTACTATGCCTTCCTCTCGGCCTTCTCCATTTCCGCTTTTTCTTCCTCCCTCTTCCAAGTCTGGATTTTTTGAAACTATCTTTTCTAATAAATAAGGGTTTTCTTTTTGCCATTTTTATTACTTTATTCTCTTTTGTGCCTTCCTTTTTCTTTTTTGACTATCCAAATCCCATCCTGAAAGACTCTCCTATCCTTGGCCTTGATTTTTGTGATATTCTCTATGTCTGCAGCCTGCTGCCCAGCCTCTTCTTTGTTAGCCGAGGTAATAACAATAAATTCCCCATTTATTTTTACATCAACATCCTTCCTTATTCTAACTTCCCTATCCTTATTCTCCCCAAGAAAATTCTTAATCACGAGACTATTTTTTTCTTTGTCGATGTTAATTGTAATAGGAAAATGCACGGAACATATTTGTAGTTTATACTCATATTTTTCCTCGACTCCTTTTATCATATTTGAGATATGCGCAGCTATTGAGTTAAGTAACTTCTTATCGTTTTTTGTTGCCTTTTCATGTTCCAATATAATCTCATCATTTTCTTTTTTTACTTTCACTTTCCTAAGCTTAAATTCTCTCTCCAATGTCCCTTGCGGCCCACTTACAGTAATCTTTGGTAGTTCTATTTTCACATCTACTTTCTCAGGTATTCTTATTGTTTTCCTTATCTTCTTTTTCATTTTTTAACTTTCTTTTCTAACTTATCTTCTCAATAGCAGTAAGCTATAAGGCTCCCACCAATCCCTCTCTCTATTGCTTCATGATGCGTCATTAGACCCTTATTTGTTGATACTATTATTATTCCGAGATCCCTCGAAGGAAGGTACCTCCTGATATACTTATCAAATTCATTTTTCTTCACAAAGAACCTTGGTTTGATAGAGCCACACTTGTTTATTTTTTTTATTTTTATTACTACTCGTTTAAATTTTTCTTCCTCAACGCGAATTTCTTCAATGTACCCCTCTTCCTTCAATATTTTCAATACTTCCAACATTAGTTTGGATACTGGCATGATTACCGTTTCCCATTTCCCTGCTTTTTTGCAGTTCATCATATCATTCAACATAGCCGAAAGCCAATCTCTAACTACCATCTTATCTATCTCACATATATTTTTTGAATCCTATTTCTTTAGCGATTTCTCTGAAACATTGTCTGCACAGATGCAACCCATACTTTTTGATATGGGCCCCGTATCTACCACACCTGATACATTTATAAGCCGCAATTCCAAACTTTCTTTCCTTTGGTTTGCAAAATTTTATGAATCGCGCCTTTATTGCAGGCTTGCTTTCCAATTGCTTTAGTATTTTTCTCCAATCGCTAGCAGTCATTTTTTATTTATTCTTTTTTTATTTTTCTTATTATTTCTCTATATTTACTTTGAAATTATTTTTGAAGTATTCTATCGTTTCTTCTTTGGTTATCCTATGTCTCCGCCCTATTTTGCTTTTCGCCCTTCTTCTTTTCTCTACCCGATAGCCAGGTCTACTTAATTTTACCACTACATCAAATCCCATTATCCCAATCTCCCGCTGGTATGGGAGCGAGGGTATTTCTATGTACTCTTTAATGCCAAAACTCAAAAATCCAGGATTGAATTGTTTCTCCTTGAGTTTTGGGACCCCTGCAAGCAAAGCCCTAAGCAGTTCAGCCGTATTTTTTCTGATAGTTACCTTACATCCGATTGGTAGCCCGGGTCTTATTTTGAAAGCCGGAATCCTCTTTTTGGCGAGCGTCTTTACAGGGGTTGCTTTTGTAATGAACTTCAATAGCTTAACAGCTTTCTCCAGTTTGTTCGGATCTGCGGTCGAGCAATGCAAAGTTATACTTTCAATAGATATTTTTCTCATATTCTCCTTCATCTTACGCCCCTACAACAATTACATTTTCTCTTGGGATCTCAAATGTGTTTTTTTCTATTACTATTGAAATTTTGTCGTCTACCTTAGTAATTTTTCCATTTTGCCCTGTATGCCTTCCCTTTATCACCAGGGCAAGACACCCTTCTTTGAGTTCCAGGTGCCCTATTGGCTTGTTTGCTTTCACATCCAAAACTATGCTATCACCTACTTTTATCTCCGTATCATCGGTAATAAAGTTTTTTCCATCATGCAGATTAATCTGTATTTTTTTGCCTCTTAGAATTTTTTTACCTATGACCTTACATACTTTTTTATTTAACTGGTCTTTATTTATCTCTTGCACTTTGATTTTGCCTTTTTTTCCTATAGTGATAGTGAATGCTTTCTCTAATTTCTTGAGATAAATCCTGTCAAAAAGCCCTACACCGAATTTCTCATTCTTGATCGGTCGGTTATCGACTAACACATTCCCCTCCTTAAGTATTTTTTTCGCTTCTTTTCTTGTCTTTACTTCTTTTAGTACATCTCTTAGTAATACAAGAACCGGAATACAGATCTTCATCGGATGTGGCCCTACCCCCCGAACCATGAAGGTTTTTCCTTTTTTGGCCAAAGGCCAACTTCTGGGCATTGCCATTCTCTTAAGATGCATTTTATTTGCCTCCCTTTACATTAGTTTTCTCTTTTTTTACTATTTTAATTCTTTTTTTATCTTCTGTACCTATTGCTGTTATGAGTAAATTGGATGGGCGGAATAGCACATTCGTTTTAGTGCCATCTCTCCTTGCTCTTTGGATTCCTTCCACGCTCACCACCATTTTTTTTATATCTGTCGTTAAAATCTTCCCTTCCTTGCCTTTGAATGCGCCTTTCATTATCTTTACACTGTCCCCTTTTCTCACAACAAGCGATTTTTTACCATACTTGTTCTTAAGCTCCTTTGATAATGGCGCAGCAAGCATTTTACGTTTTATATGAAGGGGAGCATTCACCCTAAATTTTCTCTGTTTTCTTGGCTGCTTCGAAGTTTTCCACTTAACCGAAAATTTTTGTTTCATTTTAAACAATTATACTCGCAATTTTTGCTACGAAAGGCCATCTCTCTGCCGCCTCTCTTGCTATAGGTCCCTTAATTTGGGTCCCCTTTGGATTCCCATCCTCATCTTTGAGCAAGGCTACAGCGTTGTCCGCAAAGCAGATACGCTCACCGCTAGCCCGCCTGTATTCTTTGTGTTGCCTTACAATTACTGCGAAGAACACTTGTTTTTTAAGCTCAGGGGTTCCCTTGCGGACACTTACCTTAACTAGGTCAGCTATACCGCAAGAAAGCTGCCTGCCTTTTCTCCCCTTCCCCCGCTTTACTGCAATAACCTTAACAATTTTCGCTCCGCTATTATCTGCGACATTCAAATAGCTACCAATATTTATTCCTTTCACAATTTTAGCGGTAATGGCTTTCATTTTTTTGATTTATTTTATTTTTTTAACTACACTAAAGTGCACCATCTTGCTCAAGGGCCTACATTCGCCGACCTGGACAGTATCTCCAAGCTTTATTTCCTTGAGTAAACATTTTGGAAGGTAAGCGTGGATTCTCGTTGATGCCTTAGCAAAACGCTCATATTTTCTGAAATAAATTAGTCTTTCAAACACAATAACCACTCTCCTTCCAACAATTTTCTCCACTTTTCCTTCAAAGTATCTCCCACGTACGCTTAAACTCCCATGTATTGGGCACTTCTTATCATCACAGCTGACGTCAACCGTCGTGGATTCTTCTACTTTTCTCATTTTTCCTTTCACTTTTTCTTCCTTGTTCCTTTCTTCTTTTACTTTCATTTTTCAATTTTGAAGTTTATCTGTTCTTTTATTAGTTTTTTTATTCCTCTCTTCGTCTCTATTACTAGCAAATTTTTAGTTTCCTCTATTACCCTTCCTTCGATGCCCTCAAGCGCTTTGTTTTTCGCGCTCACTACTTTTATTCTGCAGCCTACTAGTACTTGCACTCCCAAGTTCATTTTTCTCCTATCTGTTTTCTTGTTTTTGGTTTATTCTATATTTTCTTCGCTGAACCCCATCTCTATTAGTTTCTCTCTAGTTTTTCTGGCATGCTCTCCTTGTAATTCTATGATATTGTTTTTCACTGTTCCTCCGCACGCCAGCTCTTCCTTGAGTTTCTTTGTGATATTCTTAAGGTCGCTTTCAATTCCTGAAATCAATGTCACTTCCTTGCCGAATCTCCTTTTCACTACTTCTATTCTTATTTTTTCTTTTGTTTTTGCAAGCTCCTTACAAATGCAAGTTTCTATTGGTAAGCCACACTTTGGGCATATATTCATCTTATGTTTTAAGTTGATTTAGCTGAGTATTAATCCTCGCTATTACTTTTTTTATTTCTTTCAATTTTTTAGTGCCGCTGCTAGCTAGACCTTTTTGTGCCTTTATCTTCAATAGTTCAAGCGACAGCTCCTTTCTTTTATTAATTAGTTCTTCCTTATTTAAGCTCTTTATATCTTTGTTTCTTAATATTGCCATCTTACTCCTCTACCATCTTTGTAGCTTCTTCTTTTTCTTCTTTCTCTTCTTGAACCTCCTTTGTATGGTTTTCTTGTTTCTCCTCCCTCCCCCCTCTCTTCTTTTTCTTTTCTATTCTCTCTTTTACTCTTCCTTTTTTCGCTATTTGTCTATCTTCTTCTTTTTCCTTTTCTTCTTTTAACTCTTCTAATGCTTCCTCTATTTTAGATTTTAATTCATCAAGCGCTTTTTTGTTTATCTCTATCTTGTCAGGTATCTTTGTATTCCTTGGCACTATAGAGACCTTGATCCCTATTACTCCTGGTCTTGTGAATGCCGTTGCCTTTGCCCGCTTTACTATGTCTATCTTGGCCCCCGTCTTTGTTAAATAGCCAAAAGCGAATCTCCAGGATTTTGCTCTCTCGCTCGGTAACTTACCGCTCAATCTTATCTCTGCTCCAAGGGCCCCTGCCTTGACAAGCCGCTCCAACTCGCGGTAAGCAATTAGTTTGAAACTTAATGGGCCAAATTTTTCTAACGCCAAAGCAATTTGGTCAGCGACGCTTTGAGCATCAAATATGGGCTCGGGTATCTCCAAAACCTCTATCTGGGGATTTTCGAGCTTGTATTTTCTTTTCAAAAGAGTATTTATC
>JAIMAW010000033.1 GCA_023511755.1 Candidatus Pacearchaeota archaeon
CAAAAATGGAGGACTATCTGTATATAGAGGATGTTGAAGGTATCAAAAATAAAGTAGAGGCGGCCTTACATTCTATAAGGTATTTCTATGGGGGTAAAGATGCGCTATTTGATGTCACCAACTACACTTTTGGTGATCTCTCGGTTGATTTTGTTGAGAGCCGAGCCAGAATAGGGGCTAGAGCTACGGAAGCTAAGCTGATTATCTCTTCAGATGATGAGGCTAGATGCAAGACTGGCCTGTCGGAATTAGTAGAAAGTTTGCACTTGCAAAATATCAGAATAATTCAATAAAAGACCTCTTTGGAAAACCAGTAGAAACATAGATGGGTCAGCACATAAATCAGGGAATCAAAAGAGAATAAAAATGAAGGTGAAGGATGTGGCACTTACGTTGATAGAACATAGCGATTCTGTATTTCTTCTCAAGAGGAAGTATGGCCCTTTCAGAGGCTACTGGGCTTTTCCAGGCGGCGTGAGGGAGAAAGGAGAAGATATAAAAGAATGTGCATTGAGAGAGACCAAAGAGGAAACCGGGCTCGAGGTCCAAATTATTGACCAGCTCGACGTTTTTTCACACTACGACAAAAAAAGTAATCTGCTTTTCAAAGTGCATATATTCACATGCGCTTCTTCCGAATCCACAGATTACCATCTTAATGGTGAATCCTCTGATGGGGGGTGGTTTAATCGCGAGATGATTGCGAAGCGCAAACTTAAATTAATTCCCCAGCTTGTAAAATACCTCGCCTATAATCCTTAAAATGTCGATGCCAGCGATAAAGCCATGGCCAGAGAAATACCGGCCCAGGAAATTGAGAGAAGTAGTTGGCCATCTCGAGGCAAAGAAGAAGATATTTGATTTTTTCAATAACTTTTCCAAGCACAATCAGAATAAAAAAGCTTTGATGCTATATGGTCCTGCAGGAGTAGGCAAGACAGCTATAGTCTACGCCCTCGCTTATGACTATGGCTACGAGATCATCGAGTTAAACGCCTCTGTCTTGAGAAACAAGCAGAATGTTCAAGAGATCGTTGGCCAAGCACTGAAACAGAAAAGCTTTTTCAGCAAGGGCAAGATAATTTTGATTGATGAAGTAGATGGCCTAACAAGCGACCGCGACAGAGGAGGCATACAAGAACTTTTGAGGCTGATATCAGATACAAGATGGCCCATAGTGCTTGTGGCAAATGATGCATGGCAAGCCAAGCTTAGACCGCTAAGAGCTAAAACACATCTCGTCGAATTAAAAGCCCTGAGCAAAGAGAGTGTTTTCTTCTTGTTACAACAAATAGCAAAAAAAGAGAGGCTGGATATATCAGAAGAGGCTCTATGGGCTTTGGCATCCCTCTCAAGGGGAGATGCGAGAGCGGCCATAACTGATTTACAATCGCTCGCGGCCATATGTAAGAAGATCAATAAAGAAGATGTTGGCACTCTATGTACGAGAGAGAAAGACGAGAATATTTTCAACGCCTTGAGGCAGGTTTTCAAGACAAAGAATTATACTCTTGGAGCTTTCGACAATGTCCAGAATATAGATATCGACGAAGTGTTCTTGTGGCTCGATGAAAATCTGCCCATGGAATACCACGGAACAGAACTCGCGAAAGCATACGATGCATTGAGCAAAGCAGATGTATTCAGGGGTCGCATCCGCAGATGGCAACATTGGAGATTTCTTGTTTACATCACAGCCTTGCTTACAGAGGGCGTAGCCCACTCCAAAAAGCATACACGCCAGGGGTTTACATCCTATAAACCCCCTTCTAGGATGCTTAAAATTTGGATGGCAAAACAAAAACTGGCAAGGAGGAGAGAGCTAGCAGATAAATTAGCCAAGGTAACACACGCTTCAAAAAAAAGAGCTTACCAAGAACTTCCTTTCTTGGAAATTGCTTTGAAGAATTCTATACAATAATTAAACCAAGAAAATTTTAACTAGGGCGATAATTATAATTATTAAGACTATCGCTCCGAGGATGAACGGCCATGCTGGTGCTTGTTTTGCCACCGGGATTTCAGCCTGTTTTACCTCCACAACTTCTGGCTTTGGCTCAACTTTAGGCTGCGCAGGCTTCTCAATTTCCTTTATCTTAAATCCGCACCTGCCACAAACCTGTTTAAGAGTAGAACCTAAATCAAATACTTTTAATTCAAGAGTACGTCCGCACCAAGGACAATTTTGTGGCATGTTTTGTTCAAATATCCTTTGTATTTAAATCTTTTGTCATTTCATTTATTGTTTTTTATAATATATTTTTCACTGCTAATTACTTCTTCTTGCAGGATCTGCTTAAATTTTAATAGCTCTCAGCCTTTTAACTCTCTCTTCTACCGGGGGGTGAGTACTGAAAAGAGTTGCGATGCCCCCCGCACTCAAGGGATTGACAATAAAGAGATGTGCTGTAGTCTCCGCCCCGCCCCCCAACTTAGTACTTTTATGTAATTTTAACAGGGCTTGTGCAAGAGGCTCTCCATCTTTGATAAGTCTAGCGCCAGATTCATCTGCCAGGTACTCTCGGCTGCGACTTATGGCCATCTGAATAAGCATCGCGGCTATAGGAGCGAGTATCGCGATGAAAAGCAAGCCAAGTATACTGCCTCTGCTGTCCCTATCACTAATGCTAAAAGCACTAAATCTTGCCATATTTGCCATAAACATAATAACTCCAGCAAGAATTGCCGCAATTGTCATGACTAAAATATCTCTGTTCTTGATATGGCTTATCTCATGTGCTATAACTCCTTTTAATTCATCCCTATTGAGCGAGTGTAGTATGCCTTCTGTCACAGCAACAGCTGCATTTTTTGGATTCCTACCTGTTGCAAAGGCATTCTGGATCTGCAAAGGCACAATATATATCTTGGGCTTTGGGATCCCGGCTTCTTTCGCGACAGATCCAACAATTTCATGAAGCCACGGATTCTCGTGCTTACTGACTTGCCGCGCTCTGTACATCATTAAAATAATCCGATCGCTCCACCAGTAAGTCACAAAATTAAGAACGAGCATTACTGCCAAAGCTACAATTAGCCCTGTCCTGCCGAAAAGTGAACCTATAAAAACGACTAGGGCAGTGAGCAGTAACAGCAATAAAAATGTCTTAAGTCTGTTGTCCATTAAAAAACAAATAGAACAAGGTTTTTAAAATTTTGTTCCTTCTATCCTGTCATGCTTGGAAATCGCTATAAATTTATGCTGCCTAGGCAAGGAGATATTGCGATTTTTGAGCGTGGAAGCCTTGCAGGTTTAGTCTTCGAGCCGAAATTCGATGGGGTTCGCGTTTTGCTCTACAAGGATGGCAATGACATTGAGCTTATAAACCAAAAAGGCAAGGATATAGTCTACAGATACCCGGAACTTTTGTATGTTATCAGCAACATCAATGCGAAAAATTGTGTGCTTGATGCCGGGCTCGTAGTTCTCGGCAAGGGAGACAGGCCAGATCCCTTAAAACTACAGCAACGCGAACAACTTGACAGCAAGGAAATAATTGATGCTGGGAGCAGGACAATGCCATCCACTCTTTTTGTTTTTGATATCCTCGAGAAAGAAGGCGTCTCGCTTGTAGAGAAGCCATTGGCTGAAAGAAAGAGGATTCTTGCAGAGGTCATAACTGATTGCCCTCTCATCACTCGAGTTTTCTGCACGAGCCAAGGCAGAGAGCTCTGGAAAAAAATACAGGAGCAAGAAATTGAGGGCCTAATCGCAAAGGAACTCAGCAGCAAGTATGAGCAAGGCAAAAGGAGCTGGGCATGGTTGAAAATAAATCACTTCAATACAATAAATGCGATAGTTTTCGGATTTGTGAAAGACCAAAACAGGCGGGCTTTTAGTAAATTAATTCTTGGCGTCTATGTTCCCGACAAAGCCGAGCCCATTTACCTGGGGGCGGTAAGCGAGAGTTTCGACGCACAGACAACAAGAAATCTAAGAAAACTTCTCGGACAATTAAAAACGAATGAATCCTTTTTGCCTGAGAACGAAAGGGCAAAGATTGCTGGCAAGGTTACATGGCTCAAGCCAGAGCTAATTGCCAAAATAAGGTTTCTTGAGATGACCAGAGAAAAGGGGCTAAAGGAACCAAGACTTATCAGGCTCAGGTTCGACAAAAATCCTGAGGATTGTGTGCTTTGGCATTAATTTACCTTAAAAATTTTGCATACAATACCCTATCCATGCTCTTTCACGTTTCTGTGGGCTTTATTATCAAGGCTATCGCCCGAAACAGTGATCGCAATAAATTTCTTTATTCTTTCTTAATGTCTCAAGCCCCTAACCGGCTCCTTCCATTATTATAGCGCACTTGTGTCCTGATAAGACATTATCTTATCACTTTAATTTAATATTTTTACTTTCATCACGAGAAATCTTTTAAACCCCTTTTTCTTTTTTACACTATCTTGTTAATATATTCAAAATGCAAGAAAAAAGAAGATTGGGGCCAAGGAGAAAATCAAAATATGGGCTGAGTTGCGGCGTCGTTATTTTCAACATCAATAAGAAAAGACCAGAGTACTTGCTTGTGAAGTATCCTACGTACTGGGGTTTTGTGAGGGGGAAAGTAGAGCCAGGCGAGACAGAGGAATTAACAGCATTTCGCGAGGCTTTGGAAGAAGCGGGCCTTAGAGACTTAATGTTCGTTCCAGGATTCAGGGAAACTGCGAGCTATTTCTTTAAGCGCAATAATGAAATAATCAGAAAGGACGATGTTTACTTGCTTGCCAAGGCAGGTACTTGGAATGTTAAAATAAGTCACGAGCACGAGGATATTAGGTGGTGTAGTTATGAACAAGCTTTATCCTTACTAAAACACAAAGCGACGCGTGATATTTTGAACAAGGCACATTTTATGATTCAAACTCATATGAAAATATGGTAAAAAAATGAAAGAGAAATCTAGAGAAAAGTTGCTTGAAGAAAAATATACAAGGGCCTAAGGAGGGCTATTTACACAATTATAGACGAAGAAGCTGAAAGGTTTAATATTTGTAAAGATTATGTTTGGCTTAAATTATTCTCTTCTAGCAATTATACTGTTGTTCTCAAAATTGTAAAAAATAAAAAGCCAATTCAACACGAAAAATTCTTGGAAACCATAGGGTATAGGCTATATCGGGAATTAAGCATACATACTATTTTTGACAAGATTATTAACAAAGGAAAATATCAAAAATTACATTACTGAATGTACTACAAAAGGGGCAATGGCAGAGAAAGAAAGGTCTTGCGGTGCAATAAT
>JAIMAW010000034.1 GCA_023511755.1 Candidatus Pacearchaeota archaeon
CGACAGCTGAATTCAAGGGCATCAAAGTTCCAGTAACCCTAGATATAGACCCAAAAACCAAGAATTTTACAGTAAGTGTTTCAACTCCGCCTACAACAGAACTATTAAAAAAAGAGATGGGCATCGTAAAGGGCTCGCAGCAACCAGATAAAATTAAGGTCGCAAACATGCCCATAGAATATATCATAAAAATAGCTAAGATAAAACAAAAGAGTATGCTCACGGATAGTCTCAAGGCAGCTGTAAAGGCAATACTTGGCTCATGCGTAAGCGCGGGAATTCTCGTTGAGAGCAGGAACCCTATAGAGATAATTAAAGAAGTAAACCAAGGGGTTTATGACGACTTGATTTTCAAGGGTCAAGAAGTCCCTAGTAAGGAGAAGCTGGAGAAATTAGCAAAAGATTTCGAACAGGTACAAAAGGCCCAAGAATCCTTGATTAAGGAGATGGAGAAAAAGAAAGAGGAAGTTGCTGCAGCGACCCCTGCTGCTCCTGGCACTCCAGCTGCGGCTTCAGAAGCGAAACAAGCAGAAGAGACCAAGAAAGAAGAGAAGAAAAAATAAGGTTTAAATACAAAGCACAGCCCTTACTTTAGAGAGGGGCTGTGGGGTAGCTTGGTTTAGCCTCTCTGCCTTGGGCGCAGAGGACCCCGGTTCAAATCCGGGCAGCCCCATCTAAAAGAAATTCAACTAGAATTTATTCGAAAAACAAACACAAAATGAAAACAAAAAAGTCAGGCCCAATCGCAAGGTTCGGCGCCAGGTATGGCGCTGTTGTGAAAGAAAAAGTTAGGGCAGTGGAGATAAAGCAAAGGCAGAAACAAAAGTGTCCCTTCTGCAAAAAATTGAGTACTAAAAGATTAGCTAAGGGGCTATGGCTCTGTAGAGCATGCAAGAAAAAGTTTGCCTCCCATTCGTATTATATTTAATAAAACCAGAATAAAATAACAGAATCAGGTTTATAAACCCCAAAAATAAGGAATATTCAAAGGTAATAAAGAAAAACAAACGATAAAATGGTAACTTATAAATGTTTTTTCTGTGGAAAAACTGTTTCTAATAGGGCGCTAAAAGAAAGATTTTCTTGTCCTTCTTGCGGGTCAAAGGTTTTTTTTAAGCCACGAACAGCAGTAAAAAAAATTAAAGCCATATAGACAGCAAATAAAATGGCAAAAAGAGATATGAAAGAAGAAAGTTTATCAGGGAGTAGTATAGCCGAGCTTCAACTTGCCGAGCAGGGTCTACAGAACCTGCTTTTACAGAAACAGATGTTCCAAATAGAACTCATAGAAACAAACAATGCTCTCGAAGAGCTAAAAAAGAGTAAAGAAGGGGAGGTTTTTAAGATAGTCGGCTCTCTTATGTTCAAGTCTGACAAAGCGGAATTAGCTAAAGAGCTGGAAAAGAAGAAGGAGCTCCTTGATTTGAGAATAAGGGCGATAGAAAAACAGGAAGAAAGCCTTAAAAACAAACTTATTAAAGCAAGAGAAGAAGTGCTGAAGGGCCTTAAACGTTAAAGTTTTTATGGGCCATCATCCAAGAATAAAAGCTTCTCAGAAAAGGCTATTCCAAATATTATCTTGTAATATACTAAAAAAGTATCAAAAAATTTATAAACTAAGGAGATACTAATAAACTAACGCAAAATGGTGTTCAAAAAACTTTTTGGTGGTAAATCAGGGACTACTCCAGAATCCCCAGACTATATAGAGATAGATGTTGGGAGGGAAGAGAAAAAAAATAAAATTGTAGTCCGCCCCTTTGTTCTCAAGAGCTTTGACGACGTGAACAAGATTCTTGAAATATTGAGGGAGGGATACACAATTGCCCTGATTGACATTAAACCATTAAAACAAAAAGACTTGGTTGAATTGAAAAGGGCTGTGTCTAAGTTGAAGAAGACTGTTGAAGCGCTGGAAGGTAACCTGGCAGGTTTCGGCGAAAACGTAATCGTAGCGACTCCAACATTTGTAGACATCTACAGAGGAGAGAAACTGCAAGTTTGAGAGGATGAAATTTTTATTTCTGCCCTCTAAGGCTCTTTTTACTCTTTCTTTAGAAAGCATTCGGTCCAAACTTAAGGGTCTCCCAAATTCGATAAAAACCATAGGGCTCGTGTCAACAATCCAGCATACCCAGGCCCTGCCAACAATAAGAAAACAACTCGAACTTCAGGGCAAAAAAGCGATAATCAATGGTAATGGTCAAATCCTTGGCTGCAATACAATCAATGCAACGGCAATCCAAGACAAAGTTCAGGCCTATCTCTATATTGGTTCTGGCAAATTTCACCCTTTAGCGATAGCCCTATCACTGAGACAACAAAAGCCAATCTTCCTTTACAATCCTCTCACTAGTGAATTTTCACGTTTAAGCGAAAAAGAAATTCAAGCAGCGTTGGCAAGAAAAAAAGCCGCGAAGATAAAGTTTCTTGGAGCCAAAACTGTAGGAATCCTTGTATCCACAAAACCAGGGCAAAATCGATTAAAACAAGCCGAAGCCCTGAAAACAAGGCTCAAGAAACAAGGCAAGAAATGTTACATCTTCATCGCTAACGATATCGACCTGAACCAGCTCGAGAATTTTCCTCAAATCGAAGCATGGGTAAACACTTCTTGTCCCGGCCTCTCGCTCGAGCACCCATTTATATGGATCGAAGAGATTAAACCCTAGAGACGAACTTGTTCCCTTCAATAAAAAACCTTAAATTTTTAGTTAAATCTTTCTTTACTCCGATTCTCTTTGAACTTCCAATTTTAAATTTATCGCCGCTATTTCCATTTTCAACTCGTAATCCCTTGCAATTGCAAATATCTTGCTTGTGAAAAACTTTTGAAATTTTCATGGCCTTTGTTAATAAACCCGGGCCATTACATCTCACATTAAAATTGAGAGGTTCTAGAGCTCGCAACAAAACAGCTTCTGCCTTGCCCTGCCTGCCAGTCACAAAATTAATGAGCCAGTTATTATGAACTCCGTAAACCAGAATCGTACCAGGAGCCATTTCCATAGTGGCCCTTAAGTCTCCTTTCTTGCAAGCTCTCGAAGCAGGATCCTCTGGGCCAAAGTACGCCTCACTTTCCACAATCTTAGCCCTGAGTTCTCTGGACCCAATTTTTCTAACAAGAATTTTTCCCAAAAGCTTCTTAGCCACGCTTTCAGCGTCTTCTGCATAAAAATCTCTTCCTATCATTTGGAAAACGCCGCGGCAGGGATTCGAACCCCGATGCCCTTGCGGGCGAGGCTTTATGGTTTTTCGATTACTTTTTTTCTAAAATAGTTCTTTCCAGGCCTCTGCGATACCATTACGCGACCGCGGCACATAAATCGAAAGAAAAGATAATTAAAAAATTTATCTGAAGCCTTTAAAGCAGAGATTCATTTGTGTTTTCTTTTAAGCAAAACTATGGCGATAATTACTATAATAACTACAGTTATAGCTACCCACCAAAAAGAAAACTTTTCGCAATCTGGGTCTTTTTTTACATCTTTACAATCGGGATCGCACTTGCCATCTCTGATAGCATCACAATATCTATCAGTAGTGCCAGAAGCACAATCCTTCGCACAATTTTTGAAATTTTCTGTATAGCCACAAACAGCATCACCACAGCCCCCCTCTTCAAAGCTCAAATTCATTAAATCAGTCACTTCTATCTCGCTGCCATCAGGCGAAATACAAACCGCGCATTCTTTTTCAAAAATTCTCGAACATTTTTCTCCTTCGGTTGTTTTTATCTCGTAGCCGTTTTTCTTACAATAACTATACTCTTGAGCAATCTTTCCTTTCAAGAAGTTCCAAGAGCTAACACTTTCACCATTTGGCAAGATACACAAGCCCCTTTCTCCTTGCTCTGTTTTTTCTACAGAAAAGCCATAACCCATTGAAGTGCAATAAACATAAGAAGGATCAAGCAATGCGTTGACTGTTTTAGCAAAGATAAGCGTGACTACAAGAATTACCCCAATTGCGAACCTTTGCTGAAAAGCAGGGCATTTACATTGGTGCTGCAGTCGACGCCGAGCACTTGGGTGAGAAAAATTATGCAGAAATCCTCAAAAGACAATTTAATATTTTGGCTACTGAAAACGCCTTGAAGTTTGAAGAAGTTCATCCTAAACGCAACTCTTATTCCTTCGCTAACGCAGACAAGATTGTGGCATTTGCAGAAGCAAATGGAATGAAGGTTCGTGGTCACACTCTTGTCTGGCATCTCCAGCTTCCAGAATGGGTTGCAGATGGAAACTATAGCCGTGAAGAATGGAAAAATATCTTGCGAGAGCATATCAAGACAGTAGTTGGCCATTACAAAGGAAAAATTTATGCCTGGGATGTTGTTAATGAAGCAATTAACAAGGATGGCTCACTAAGAGAAAATGTCTGGTTGGAAAAAATCGGGCCCGAATATATTGAACTAGCATTCCGGTGGGCCCACGAAGCTGATCCAGAAGCGCTTCTTTTCTACAACGATTATAGCATAGAAAGCTTAAATCCAAAATCAGACGCTGTTTACGAGTTAGTCAAAGGTCTTATAGAAAAAGGCGTGCCAATACATGGCGTTGGTCTCCAGATGCACGTAAGTATAGATAATTTGCCAAATCTCCAAGCTGTTACATCTAACATTAAACGCTTCAACGACCTTGGTTTAGAGGTTCATATTACCGAGATGGATGTTCGCTTGAAGCTGCCTCCGACTCAAGAAGATCTCACAAAACAAGCAGAAATATACCGCGATATGCTTAAGGTTTGTCTTTCTTCAGAAAAGTGCACTGCTTTTGTTATTTGGGGCCTTACTGATCGTTACTCCTGGATTCCAGAGGCCTTCAATGGCTATGGTTCAGCCCTCATTTTCGACGAGTCCTACAAACCCAAACCAGCATACTATTCCCTTCTTGAAACCCTTAAAGAATCTTAAAGCTGAGTCCTTATCCTCAAAATTTCCAACATGGCCCTTGCGTTATTCAACATGTTGTGGTTGTTGTTGAAAAAAACATAAACTTTGCTTGGCCTTGCTTCTTTAATTTTTTCACAAATTTCTTTTAATTCATTCTTGCTGTAATTATGTCTATACCAAGAACTTCTGCCGTGCATTCTCAAATAGATTGTCTTGCCAGGGAAAAC
>JAIMAW010000035.1 GCA_023511755.1 Candidatus Pacearchaeota archaeon
ATTCCAAACTTTATTTCTATCCAAATTTTCAAATTTTATAAAAAAATAAAAAAACAAAACAAAAATTTTCTTAAGCTCTAGCCATGGTGAATACAGACTTTAGGGCCACGATAACTGTTGCTGGCACGAATAACATCAACAGGTTCTTCAAGATTGTTCCTAAGAGGACAATTGGTCCGAAGACTGTGCCACCAAAGTAGCTCACGATTACTAGCACTACGCCAGCCATCAAGAACGGCGTCACTTCTACGTCCCCGATGTTGAGCAATCCTACGATTATACCCATTATCACCAAAATCCAAGGAATCCATGCTACTTCTGGTATGAATGCGAAAATTACTGCTAAAAGCACTCCAATCAAAAAGGCCCACGCACCTACTAACTGCCATGCGCTTTTTTTCTTAGGCATTCTAACCTCCTTTTAAATTTAAATTACTATTATAATACCTATAGTCTTTTTAAAGGTTTTGTTCTCTTGCAATAACCTTTTTCTATCTTTTAGTAATACAATCTGCGATACCTGGTAAGGGGTTGGTAGGGCAGTAAAAAGAAGATTGAAAAAAAGAAAAACAAGCGGGGAGAGGGATTTGAACCCCCGTGCGTCGGTCTGCAGCCGACTGCATAGCCACTCTGCCATCCCCGCGACGGGCCCGACAGGATTTGAACCTGCGACATCTTGCTTAGAAGGCAAGCGCTCTATCCAAGCTGAGCTACGGGCCCTCGGACAAAAGAAGAATGAGAAACTTTTAAATTTAACTTATTCCCCTTTGCGTGATTGGAGCTTAGGAATACTGCTTCTCAATCCTCTCGAGGAAGGAAACTCTGGAGATTTCGTCATACTCGACGCACCTGTTCTTGCCATGCTCTTTCGCATATCTCAGCGCTATGTTTGCCTTTTCGAATAGGTCTATGTTCCCGTTGCTGTTGTTGCTTGCACTAGTACCTCGTGGCATGAATCTCTCGTAAGCACTCTTTACTGTCGGCAAGGCCGATTCTTTCTTCTTGTTGTGCGAAGCAATTCCGATGCTTGTTGTGACGCCGAATGAAGCAAGAAACTTGTCTCCTGCGATAAATCCCCTGAGTCTTTCAGCCATTTTCTTGGCCTCCTGCGAAGAGGTTTCGGGCATTAGAACAACAAATTCCTCGCCGCCAAACCTTGCAGCAACATCCGAGATACGGATGTTGCTTTTTATTATCATCGCCACCATCTGTAGTATCTCGTCGCCACGCAGATAGCCGTGCTTATCATTAATTTTCTTGAAATCGTCTATGTCAAGAAGCAACAACGAGATTGTTCTGCCGTAACGGTCAGCGACTGCCATCTCATGCTTGAGCACTGAGCTAAAATACCGGTAATTGTAAAGCTGGGTTTTGGTATCGACTGTGGCAAGATAGTAAAGCTTGGCGATTTTCTTGACATCAATATTAATCTTTTCCTCATCAGCTTCCTTCTTGCCGATAATCTTTTTTATCCAATCCACCATAGTAAATATACAATCAGCATCTTTAAAAATCTAACTATCTATCAACAACTATGATAGACTGCCACTGCCACCTTGAGCAAAAAGAGTATGATAAAGAGAGGGAAGAGCTAATCAAAGAATGGAAACAAGAGCTTAGGGCCATTGTGACTTGCTGTGCCCATCCTCGGGATTTTGCCTTGACATTAGGGCTTTGTAAGAAATATCCTACCTTTGTTTTCTGTAGTGTTGGGATCCATCCAGAGTATGTTAAAGAAGTTAATGATGATGAGATTGACAAAACTCTAGAAAAAATTGAAAATCACAAGGATAAAATTACGGCCATCGGCGAAACCGGATTGGATTATTACTGGATTAAAGAGCCAGAGTGGCAGGAAAAACAGAGAGATTTGTTTAGGAAACTCATCGCTATTGCAAAGAAACTTGGAAAGCCAATGGTTATACATTCGAGAGATGCCACAGATGATACAATTAATATATTAGAAGAGGAAGGCATGAAAAACAAGAAAGTATTGATGCATCTTTTCAATGATAAAAAAGTTCTTGCGAGAGTTATCGACAACGGCTGGTTTATCTCCATCGGACCAAGCATCAAGAAATCAAAAGACATAAGAAAAATCGCAAGAGACACGCCGCTCAACAAAATTCTCTTGGAAACAGACTCGCCTTGGTTCGCACAGAAAGAACAAGGCCAAGAATATGGAACGCCATTGAATGTTAAAATCGCTTGTGAGAAGATAGCAGAAATCAGGAAACTAGAGCCAGAAGAAGTTGAAAAGCAAACAGATTTAAATGCCATTGAGTTTTTCGATCTCAAGTTAAAATGAATACTATAACAATTGCTGTCGTATTATTTATTGCCCTTCTAGGTTATCCCGTCGGCCTAATCGTAGCAAGAATGACGGCAGAGGAGCTTGGGCAAGGGAGAAAATGGTTCGCATTAATAATAATCGCGTGCATCATAGGCATTGTCTTTTCAGTAATTTTATCGAGAGGTGATGTTTTGCTGTTCTTGGTCGCGTCGTTTGTGTTTATAGCCCTGCTTTCATTGGCATCGTTAGTCAAGGGGATGCCCAAAAGATTGAAGATAAAAATAAAACTGGGGAGGAGAAAGAGAAAATAAAAAAAGAGCGAGAAACAAAAAAGAGAGACAAAAAAGGAAAAAGAAAAAAATGAAAAGAAGGGGATAAAATGCTTTATCTGATTGGATTGGGGCTCGACAAAGAAGACATCAGCATTAAGGCCCTGAACACAGTAAGAAAATGTTCAAAAGTTTTTCTTGAAATTTACACGACCAAACTGCCTTATCCTAAAGCAGGATTGGAAAAAGTCGTTGGCAAAAAGGTGATTGCGCTTGGACGGGAGAAAGTTGAGAGCGATTTTCTTGTAAAGGGAGCAAGAAAACAAGACATCGCCTTGCTAGTTTATGGCGACCCTCTTGCTGCTACGACACACATCTCGCTATTGCAAGAAGCAAAAAAATTGAAAGTGCCTGTTAAAGTTTTGCACAACAGCTCGATTTTCAGCGCAATCAGCGAGACAGGCTTGCAGCTTTACAAGTTCGGCAAAACAACATCGATTCCGAAATGGCAGAAAGGTTATGAGCCCACAAGCTTTTATGATATTGTTAGAGATAACCTTAGAATAGGAGCGCACACCTTGCTTTTGGTTGATATTGGATTATCTTTCAAGGACGCATTGCTTGAATTGGAAAAAGCCTCGGAAGGTAAAATCAGCAACATAATTGTTTGTTCGCGGCTCGGCACTGAAGAGCAGCACATTATTTATAGCACACTGAAGGAGTTATTGAAGAAAGTCCCCCGGATCAAGGAGCCTTTTTGTTTTATAATACCTGCGACATTACATTTCACAGAAGCCGAGTTCCTTGAGTTATTCTAAGTTTGACCTTGAGTTATTCTAAGTTTGATAAATTTTATAAAGGCAAAAATCGTTAAAAGTTAAGGAAAATAAAAAGTGGTACAAAAAATACCTAAAAATAGGTAAAATATTCAAAATAAAAAGATTTAAATACCTAAAAATAGGTAAAATATCATGAATAAAGATAAACAAAGAAAAAAGGCTTTTCTTGAATTATTAAAAATAAAAGCAATAGTTAAACTGAGTGATACAGAAAAAGAAAATTATTTAAAATTTTTTGATTCTACATACAAAGATAATTTAGATACAGCTATAGATAATTTAAAGAAGCATCCTCGTTGGAGCATTATTGCTGGCTATTATGCAATGCATGACTTAACTAAGTTATTTCTTGCTAAAAGATATAATCTCAAGATTGTAGATAGAGTACATTTTGCTACTATCATCGCTTTGTCTAATATCTTGAGAGAAAATGAACAACAAATATCAGAAGCAATAACTCTCTTAAAAAAAGCAAAAGAAATTTTTGATAAAAATATTATTGGTATTAAACCAGCAGAATTAGTTTTCTATTTAAGAAAGGGGAAAAGTGAAAGAGAAAAGGTACAGTATTATCATCCAAAGATGGATTTAAAAGAAATTTCTGAAAAAGCATCATATTTTCTTAATTATATCGCAATACCTTTTGTTAAATTAATAGAAAAATTAAACAAGAAAAATTAAACACTTAAATAATTAAAATGTTAACTACCCTTTTATCATCAAAGTCAAATTTAAAAATTTTAAAACTCTTTTCTTTAGTTCCGGGCAAGGCATTAACAAGAAAAATAATAAAAGAATTTACAAGATTGCCAAATGTTTCTTTAGACATAGCTTTAGACAAACTAGTTAAAGAAGGTATCATAGAACAAGAAAAAAAATTATTAAGATTAAATTTATCAAATAAAAAAACAATCATCCCTAACCAAAAGGAGCCTTTAAGCAAGTAAAAAAAACGATCCAAAAACAAAATGTAACAAATAAACATATACAAAACCTAATACAAAAAAATATTGAACAAATAAAACATGTATACTTAGAAGGTGCTATAAAATTAAGACCGGATCTGATATTGTAATGCATTATACATAAAACTTGTCCTCATGTGTGAGACCCTCACTAAAATCACAATAAAATCTATTTTGCAGTATAAGGAAGTGTTGAGATGTGTTTTAATATTGCAATTGATGGACCTGCGGGAGCGGGTAAGAGTACTATAGCGAAAACTGTGGCGGAAAAGCTGAATATGACTTACATCGATACCGGAGCGATGTACAGGGCTTTTACACTAAAAGCCCTAATGAATAATATAAAAAGTATTCAGGAAATAATTGAAATGATTAAGAATACGAGTATTGAAATAATAAACAACAAAGTATTTTTAGATGGAAAAGATGTTACTGATAAAATTAGAGAAAGACAGATTACTCAAACTGTATCTAAAATTGCCCAGATCCCGGAAGTCAGATTTTTTTTGGTTGAAATGCAAAAGAAGATGGCTGAAAAAAAGGGTGTAGTAATGGATGGTCGGGACATTGGAACTACCGTACTACCTGATGCGGAGTATAAATTCTTTTTGACAGCAGAAATAAAAGAGAGAGCAAGAAGACGTTTTGAGG
>JAIMAW010000036.1 GCA_023511755.1 Candidatus Pacearchaeota archaeon
GTGTTTGTCCAGTTGCCTTTCGTGTCACCAGAACCGTGGCATCCGCTCCCTACAGTCCCATTGCCAGGATGTAGTACAGCAAAAGCATAGCCTGGTGTGACATGACCGCTACCAAAGCCGCAGTAAGGCTGCGTCACATTAATCTGGGTCTTTCCAGTTATTGTAACATTGACATAGCCTGTCTGCAAGCCAGTTATCCCTGTCAGCTGCCCAACCTTGCTAAGGCTGTACCAAGTGCCAATGACAGTCACCAAAATAGCTATCACCAACAAGAAAGCCAAGAACTTGTTTGATACGTCCATTTTTTCTATTTCTCCTCTTTTAAGAGTTATTCTTTATGTTCGTAGGAAGGATGGCAGTTAGCTTTATAAACTTTTTCTCCCTTGCCTCTGAATGGAAATTGAAGAGGTGATAAAAAGGGCGGTTATCAAGGCTGCTAAGCCCATTGTCTTGAAAAAAGATGATGTCATGGTCGAGAGGCCTGTTGGCAAGTCAGAGAAGTTCGGCGATTATGCCTTGCCATGTTTTGACTTTGCGAGGAGGATGAAAAAAGACCCCAAGAAGATTGCTGAGGAGCTAGCGGATAAGTTAAACAAGGCGTTGCCGAAAGGAATTGCAAAAGCAATAGCCGTTGGTGGTTACGTCAATTTTTCTGTCGATAAATCTGCTTTTTTGCAGGCCACTGTAGAAAAGATCTTGGCTGAGAAAGAAAAGTACGGCTCGCTGCAGTTGAAGGGCAAGGCGCTCATCGAGCATACGAGCATCAATCCCAATGCTTCGCCGCATGTCGGCCGTGTGAGAAGCGCAATTATAGGGGATATCTTAGCCAGATTACTAAAATTTCATGGCTACAATACAGAGATACACTATTATGTAAACGATGTAAGCAAACAGATAGCGCTGTTATTATTGGCGGCAAAGGGCAATGAAAGTTTTGATGATCTGCTTAACTTGTATGTAGCGATGGCCGGGAGAATGGAGGCTGAGCCGGAGCTAGAACAAAAAGTCTTCGAGATTCTTGAAAAAGTAGAGTCAAAGGACAAGGAGACCTTGGACAAGTTGAACAAACTTGTTAAAGTAGCGGTGGAGGGACAAAAAAAGATTTTGGCCCGCCTCGGAATTTTCTATGATTTTTTTGATTATGAGTCAATGTATTTAAAAACAAATAGACTAAAAGAAATTTTGAAACAGCTTGAAAAAACAAAACGCCTGAAAAAAGATGTTGAGGGCCGCACTATTCTTGACCAAAGCAGGATGAAATGGCATTTCGAAAATGAGATGAAATCTCCAATATTAGTGTTAACAAGAAGCGATGGCACTGGTTTATATCCGTTGCGCGATATCGCTTATACAATTGATAAATTAAAAATTGCTCCGACGAACATTATTGTGCTGGGAGAAGACCAGAAACTTTATTTCAAACAACTCAGTGCGGCACTGGAGCTTCTTGGCTATATTGCGCCTCGCGTGGTCCACTATTCTCATATTCTGCTCGCCACTAAGAAAGGAGCAAAGAGAATGGCCACAAGAAGAGGAGAAGTAGTTCTTGTGAGCGATTTTATCAAGGAGGCGATAAAAAAAGCCGAAGCCGAGGTTAGAAAAAGAAAACGAGAAAGCAAAGTCAACTTGAAGAAAGTTTCCGAAGCTATTGGGATAGGCGCAGTTCGTTATAGCATCGCTAAAGTTGAACAGAACAAGAGCATTATTTTTGACTGGCAAGAAGCCCTGAACTTCGAAGGAAACAGCGCACCCTATTTGCAATATAGCTATGCAAGAGCCTCGAGCATTTTGAAGAAAGCTGGAGAAGCCAAGGAAGGCGAGGCGAGCTACGAAAATATCGACGATAAAGAATACGCTTTGGCAAGAGAGATGGCCTCGTTTAGAGAAATAGCCGGGTCAGCCCTGGACCAATTAAGGCCGCATTTACTTTGTAATTATTCCTATCGACTTGCGCAAACTTTCAATGATTTCTATGAATCTTGTCCAGTACTCAATGCAAAGGCAGGAGTAAAGGAAAGACGCATGCTACTAGTCCGAGCATTCAAACAAGTCTTGGCAAATGCGCTTAACTTGATGGGCGTGCCCTTGCTCGAGGCTATGTGAGGGTATTCTTATTACTTTTTGCTCTCTATTTTTATATCCCAATATAACATTGGTAGAAAGAGTTTTTTTGTGATCGCCAATGATTCATCAACTATCAGTTCATTTCTTTTTTCTCGCTTTCTTCTTTGCCAATGCAAGTTTTATCAATTTATTTACTTTGGATGCTTTGCTTTTTTTGCTTGCACCTCTTGATTTTTTCTTTACTTTCTTGCTTCTTCGTGCTTCTTTCCTTTTTGCCATTCTTTTTAGTCACTTTTTATTTTTCACTTTTTTGATAGTAATGAACATGAGCTGACATCTGGACTCGGTGAAGAAAGTGCCTTGAGCACCGACCAACTTAAATCTTAACCTATCGGTCTGCTTGAAGGTTATCTTCTTCGCCCCATAACTAAGCTTAACAAGTGCAGGTTTCGTATGGTGAGTTATAGTCCAGTCACCATATTAATAGCTAAACACTTGGCAGAGGCTATTATGGTAGCATCCTTTTCAGGACAACCGAAATGTCCATTGTCAGCTAATTTAAAAGAGAAATGAAAGTATATAAGTTTAAGGTACCATTTAATAGTTAATACAACAGAGAAGCTAGAAAGAATAAATTAAAAAATTGCCTCTTTTTGTTAATTGTATGTTCAATGTTTATATTGAAACCTATGGTTGTAGCGCAAACCAGAGCAACGCCGAGATAATCAAAGGCATTCTTGCTAGCAGAGGCTTCAATATTGTTAATAATGGAAAAATTGCCGACGTTGTTGTCCTGAATACGTGTATTGTTAAAGGGCCAACACTCAAGAAAATGGAGGCAAGAATCAAGGCTCTGTCGGCCAGGAAGCTTGTTGTTGCCGGCTGCATGCCAGAAGTTTATGCTGATAGGATAAAGAAACTTGCGCCCAAGGCATCGATTGTTAGCGTTCATCACATTAGGGAGATTGCGCGAGTTGTGAAAGAGGTTCTTGATGGCAAGCAAGTTTTTCTTGTTGGCAAAACCAAAGAGATAAAGTTGAATCTGCCGCGCATGCCTAGACAGAAATTAGTTGGAATAACCCAGATCGCGCATGGCTGTATCCATAGTTGCGCTTACTGCATCGTAAAACTTGTTAAAGGTCCGCTTTTTTCCTATCCCCGCGATGTTATATTGAAAGACATCAAAAATATGCTGAGACAAGGTTGTAAAGAAATATGGCTAACATCGCAAGATAATGCTTGCTATGGCTGCGACAGGGGCAAACACGAGTTGCCTTTATTGTTGAAAGAAATTTTCAAAATCAAGGGCAAATTTTTCATCAGGATAGGCATGATGCATCCTTTGAGTTTGATGCCCATTCTTGATGAGATGCTCGAGTGCTACGGGAACGAGAAAATGTTTAAGTTTTTGCATTTGCCAGTTCAAAGCGGGTCAGATAGAATCCTGAAAATGATGGGCAGAGGCTATAACGTAAAGGATTTCCTCTTTATTGTTAAAAAATTTCGCGATGCATTTCCTGAAATGGTGTTAAGCACGGACGTTATCGTTGGTTTCCCTGGCGAGTCCGATGAAGATTTCAGAAAGACACTCGGGCTCGTGAAAAAGACAAGGCCGGACATTATTAACATCTCAAAATTCTGGCCGATGCCCGGTACAAAGGCGGCGAGAATGAAACAGCTGGGAGCGGAAAAAATAAAGAAACGGGCAATTGAGCTGATGAGGTTGCATGAGAAGATTGCACTCGAGCAGAACAGGAGGTGGATTGGTAAAAAGGCTAGTGTTCTGATTGATGACAAAGGCTTCGGGAACTCGTGGATAGCGAGGATGGGGAACTATAAACTTGTAATTATTAAAAACAAAGAGGGTCCTGGAAATTTTCTCGGCAAGAGTTTTGAGGTTGAGATTAAAGAAGCGACTAGCCACTATTTGATAGGGACCTTGGTAGCTACAAATAACAAAAGATACAAAGAACACAGCTGGAAGAACAGCTCCTAAATTAGATAAAAAGGACAGAGAAGATGCGCTCTTTGGTCCTTTTTCCTTACCCCTTTTTTGTTTCAAACAGACCTGGCTTTTTTACTTTCACTTCACTTTAACTTTGTTCAACGGTTCCATCGACTGCCAACTCGCAGAAAAAATCTGGCTTACTGCGCTCGCAAAGAAGGGACTGTTGACCCAAACCCCAACATCATAGTTCGGGTGGACTTCCTCGTCGTCGAGAACCATAAACATCATCTCCTTGTTGTCGGCTATGGCGAATCTCGCCTTGAACTTGCCATTTCTGATCTCTGCGAATTTTGCTAGTTCCTTGGCAGCCTTCAAGTTCTTTGGTGTTATCGGAGCAGCTATTCTTATGGCAACTCCTCTTTTCCTTGCCTTCTCAATCGCTGACTTGAGAGCCTCGAATTTTCTGATGAGGTCCTCTGCTGTTGTTGCAATTGTAACGTTCTTGCTGGCATTCCTTATCATCATGTCTAAATGGTTGTATATGTTGTGTCTCCCACGTATAGCGCCGCTCAAGTCCGTAGGCTCGATGTATTTTATACCATTTGTATAAAGATTTCCAAGCTCATCAAGGATATCGCTTCCTTTTAGCTCGTCCAGTCTCTTGGACATATCCATTGCGTCTCTTACCACGTTCCTTTTGACTCTCTCGACCACCTCTGTTGGTTTCAGGGCCACGAACTTAATCGGCTTTCCCAGCTTCATTACCACGAACCCCTTTTTCTCCAATGATTCGAGGATATCATAGGTCCTGCTTCTTGGAACGCCAGAAATGTCGCTTAATTCCCCGGCCGTTGACACTCCCCGAGAAAGTAATGCAGTCCATACTCGTACTTCATAGAGATTTAGGCCAAAAATCTTCCTCAGTCTGCTTAAAAACTCGTCCTTCAAAATCATTTTATTTACTTGAGTATAGTGAACTTAGTGTTCTTAATATAGAGT